>NZ_JBVCWP010000069.1:0-15811 GCF_057460485.1 Boseongicola sp. | reverse complement strand
TTCGGCGGAAAAACCAATACCGCAGATGCCTTTTTCAGTGCCCATGATCAGGGCGGGACCAAAGGGGCTTTCAAACCAGCCCCAGAGGATCTCAAGGCCCGCACCGGCTTTGGCGAAGTCGCCGGGGGACATGGCCTCCCAGCGCAGGAACAGGTCGTGCAGACGCCCGGATCCTGACAGGCCGACGGCATCTGCGGTTTCAAGCGTGGTGTGGCGGTTGGCGAGAAGATCACGCGCGTGATCGAGCTTGAGCCATTGCTGGTAGCGTTTGGGCGATACGCCTGCCCAGCGCGAAAAGATACGCTGGAAGTGCGCGGGCGACATGTGCATTTCGGTGGCGATGTCATGGAGCGATAGATCGCGGGCACCGTCATCGATAAGTTCGATGGCGCGTCGCATCAGTTGATAGTGGTAGCCGGTTTCTTGATCGGTCATGAGATTATCCTTGGGCATGTCTTGAAGGTAGGCCAAGGCGGCGGTCGGCGCGACCCGGATATTGCGGGAAAACGTCTTGTGCGGTGCAAGACAGGTGTGAGCTGATGTCTTTGGGGAGCGCATCATCGTGGCCGGATCGCAGCGTTCGGGATCTGAATTCGTGCCCTGTGGTTGCAGGTGTGGTGATCGGTTTCGGAATGCTTACCATCGGGACAGAGGTATCTGGGTGCCCAAAGTGCCGTCGCGGGTTCGCGGGCTTTTGAAGCAGCAGGACAATGGAGCAGGGACAATGGCAGAAAAATCGGTGCATCCGATTTGCGCGTTTGATATCGGACAGGATGGCACGGTGGTTCCGATCAGAGAACCGTGGCCGTCAGCAACTACCGGTGACGGAATGTCTTATCGTTGGTTGCACTTCGATCTGGCTGACAAGGGGCTGGACGCCTGGACACGAGAATTTCTTCCTGAAACCGCATCCACGGCATTGCGACAGTCCGAAACCCGCCCGAGAAGTGATTTTCTGGACGGTGGGCTGATTTTGAATTTGCGTGGTGTGAACCTTAACCCGGCCTCGGACGTGGACGATATGGTGTCGCTGCGGCTGTGGGTGACGAAGTGTCTGATTGTCAGCGCGCGGATGCGCAAGGTCTGGGCGGTTGATGCGATCCGTGAGGAGATGGACATTGGGATCGCTCCGAAGTCCGTTGGCATGTTTCTGGCGGCTCTAACCTATGGCCTGACCAAGCGGATCGAAGAGGTCACGATCGAGTTGGAAGACGAGTCGGATGCAATCGAAGAAGAAGCCTTTGCTGGTGGGCAGGATATGGGTGGGCGCGTCGCGCAGTGCCGAAAAAGCGTGATAAAGCTACGGAGATTTATTCGCCCTCAGAAAGAAGCGTTGATCGAGTTGGCCGCGAACCGGGACTGGCTTGGCAATGATGCGGCTTCGGTTTTATTGCGTGAAACGGCGAACAAAACCAAGCGGTCGCTTGAATCGCTTGAGGCGACCCACGAACGCCTGTCGGCGACGCAGGATCATCTGGACATTCTTCATGCAACCGCGCTGGGCCGCAACAGCTACGTGCTGTCGATTGTCGCGGCGATCTTCTTGCCGCTTGGCTTTGTGACCGGGCTTTTTGGCATCAACGTGGGCGGAATGCCGGGGGTGGAGTCTGATCTGGGGTTTTGGACCGTCACGGTTGGGTCCGTGGTGGTCGGCGCAGCTCTCTACGCGGTATTTAGGTATTCGAAATGGCTTTAAGGGCGAGAACCGCGCTGAAACCGGCGCATAGTATCGACTTGCCGCACCGCGCGCGATCCGCCAAAAGTGCCTTCTATGGCCAAGCAACTTTCCTATTCGGTGATCCATGAGATCTTCTCGCGCTTTCAAGAGGCTGAGGCCGAACCGAAGGGCGAATTGCACCATGTGAACGCCTATACGCTGGTGGTCGCGGTTGCTTTGAGCGCGCAGGCGACGGATGCGGGTGTCAACAAGGCGACGCGGGGGCTGTTTGCGGTTGCGGATACGCCGGAAAAGATGCTGGCGCTGGGCGAGGCTGCGGTCATCGAACACATCAAGACGATAGGTTTGTTTCGTAACAAGGCAAAGAACGTGATCAAGCTGTCGCAAAAGCTGGTCGATGAATTTGACAGTCAGGTACCTTCAAGCCGCGCGGCGCTGCAGTCGCTTCCCGGTGTGGGGCGCAAGACCGCGAATGTCGTGCTGAACATGTGGTTTGGGCTTCCTGCGCAAGCAGTCGATACGCATATATTCAGGCTGGGAAATCGATCTGGTATTGCGCCGGGCAAGGATGTCGATGCGGTCGAGCGTGCGATCGAGGATCATATTCCAGCGGAATTTCAACATCATGCGCATCACTGGATGATCCTGCACGGGCGCTACACCTGTGTTGCGCGGAAACCAAAATGTAACGCGTGTCTGATACGCGATCTCTGTGAATTTGAGGACAAGACGGAATGACAAAGCGATTTGACGTTGTGGGCATCGGCAATGCGATGGTCGACGTGCTTGCGCGCTGCGAGGATGATTTCCTGGGCGAAGCCGGTGTCGAAAAAGGTATCATGCAACTCATTGATATGGACCGCGCGGTGGATCTGTATGGGCGGGTTGGTCCTGCACGCGAGGTCTCGGGTGGGTCGGCGGCGAATACGATTGCGGTTGTGGCGTCTTTGGGCGGCCAAACGGCCTATGTGGGCAAGGTGAAGGACGATCAGCTGGGGGCGATTTTCGCCCACGATTTGCGCGCTCAGGGGGCGGTTTACGGAACCGTCTTTGCGGACAAGGACGCGGCCGACGAGACGGGGCGCTGCATTGTGTTGGTTACTCCGGACGGCGAGCGTTCGATGAACACTTATCTGGGCGTGACTGAATTTCTGACGCCCGATGACATTGATCCCGTGCAAATGGCGGACGCGGCAATGATCTACCTTGAGGGCTATCGCTTCGACGGGCCGGAAAGCCACGCGGCGTTTGCCAAGGCGATTGAGGCAACCGAGGGTGCAGGCGGAACCGTTTCATTGACGCTTTCTGATCCGTTTTGTGTGGAACGCCATCGCGACGCGTTTCGCGCGATGATCCGGGATCATGTTGATCTGCTGTTTGCGAACCGGGACGAGATTTGTTCGATGTATCAGACTGATGACTTCGAAGCTGCATTGTCGGCTGCGGCTTCGGAAGTGGGGATTGTGGCCTGTACGGAAGGTGCGAAGGGCGCGCATATTCTGGCTGGCGGCCAGC
This sequence comes from Boseongicola sp., assembly GCF_057460485.1. Lineage (NCBI taxonomy): Bacteria > Pseudomonadati > Pseudomonadota > Alphaproteobacteria > Rhodobacterales > Paracoccaceae > Boseongicola > Boseongicola sp. The sequence goes on along the minus strand of NZ_JBVCWP010000069.1, from coordinate 12,618 downwards.
GGTGGCATGCGCCTGCGAAACCTGTCGATATTCAGGACGCAACCGGTGCCGGAGATGCTTTTGCGGGCGCGTTTTTGTGGGGCCATTCGCAAGGGCACCCGTTGGAACTGTGTGGCCGAATGGGCTGTGCGGCGGCGTCTGAGGTGATCAGCCATATTGGCGCGCGGCCCGAGGCGAACCTGGCCGAGATTTTCCGTGCGGATGGCTTGGTCTGAGGGCGCGGCGCATATGATGATGCGTGATGAAATCAGGGGCAGCGTTTGATTTTTCGCCCATTTGCCGGGGATCTCCGCGTTGATACTTCCACGAATAGAAATTTCCAAATTGTCGAGATCGACCGGGTCGTGATTGCCGTCCGACGAAAACGACACTTGCAGGTTTGGGTGCTTGGTCCAGAACCTCTTTGAGGTTTGACAGGATGACGGGATCGACGAAAGAGTGTGGGGTGGACATGCTCACGCCGCGGGTGGCCTCGCGGTGTGAGCGCCGTCGATGTCCGGGGCGATAAGCGCAAAAGCTTCGCGCAGGGGCAAAGCAAGGTCGCGACCGGCGTCGGTCAAGACACGTCCGCGCTCTTGGCGACACAAAAGGACTTCGAAGAGCCCTTTTATGTCGTTATTTCGGGCAATTCAGACCGGCTGTGGCTGGGTGAACATCTTCTGGTTCAATCGCCACAGCCCCCATGCAGCCGGGATCGCGGCGAGGCCTCCGAGGGCATAGACCATTGGTTCGTCAGAGAAGCTTTCGAACACCTGGGTGTAGGCGTGGATGCCAAGAAACGTGACCGAGGCGTTAAAATGCCCGCGCCGGTGGGTGGCGGCGGCAAGCCAAGCGCCAACGATCAGAAGAGCGGCCCAGATAGCCGAGAATACGTGTTCGGAGATTTGGATGAACTCTGCTTCCCAAAGGGTGAGTGCTGCCCGGTATGCGCTCCAGTCGGTGAAGTCGGAATAGTTCGGGGCGTCGGCGCGATAGAAGCTGGTGCCGATCTCGTCGCCCCAAAGGGATGCGACAAGGAAGGCTAGGTTGCCGACGACGGCGGCCATGATCGCAAGGATGCCCGCGTGGCGTCCAATGCGGTCGGGGGTGCGGGGTATCGCCCATGCGGTGATGGCAATCAGCGCGCCCATTTGCAGGATCGTAAACGTCGGTTCAGGCGAATAGAACGCATAGGCCGCGTGGAAGTAAGCGGTGCCGGTGTCGAACACTTGTGCGAAGGGCGCGATGGCAAGGGCGGTGACGGCGCGCACGTTCACGAATGTACCAGCGGCGGCAATGAGCGCGGCCGCGTAGAGGTAGAACATCGCGATGGGTGCGCCGGGCATGGTGTCGAGTGCGACGCCAAGGCCGATAAGATGCAGACCTACACCGGCCAAAACGACCGACCCCGTCGTGAAGCGCAAGGCTTTCGGGGCTTTGCGGAAGGCCCATGCGGCTGCGGTGGCGACCGCGACACCAAGCGGGATCAGGACAAAATCAGCGCTGTCTGGGTATTTGTCGAGCAGTTCGATCGTCCCGCCGACACAGAGCATGCCCGCGCCGATCAGCGTACCTGCATGGCCCAAAAGGCGATACAGCGCGTCGGTTTTGAGCAGAATGGCAACGCCAGCGGCGAGGAACGCAGCGCCAAGAAGCGCGACGCCAAGAGCATCGGCGATCCAGAAGACAAAGCCGAGCGAGGCCGCGATGATGCCCCCGGTCAGGACGATATTAACGACGAGCGCGAGCATCGTGTCGCGAGAGCGGCGGGCGATTTCTGTAGCCTGCGTCTGGGTCAGAAGGCCCTCGGCGAGGAGTTGGTTGGTATTGATCACATGGGTCACGACGTGCATTCCTTGAACGTTGTTCAAATAACTGATAGCCAATATATGAACGATGTTCAAGATGTATTTTGAAGTAAAGATCTCAAACGGGAGTAAGAATGATGTATAAAGAGGCGCCGTGATTGGCGAGGGCGATGAGATCATCGCTTTCTTGCGCGCGTTGCCCTTGCGGCGGCGCGTTTTGATCAGGTGTCAAATCCAAACCTGCCACTCTTCTTGCCAGGCAAAGTCTATTCAGCAGGCTCAGGGTCGATCTGAACCCTGAAAATATGGTTTCAGTCGCGCTCTGCACAGACGGATTTCAAGGTTTTTGAGACCTCGATTGGACTTGTTCTTTTTCTCTTCCCGCTCGCCTAGGGTCCGTGCAACGTCTTTCTTGCTGCAAATAGTGCGCGATTTGGGTTGAGGGCCACCATACCGGCCAACATTGGCTATCACCTTGCGACGTGGATCGTGACGGTCGCTATGGGAGTCGGCTTCTTCGCTGCTTTGGACAGGTTTGCGCAAGTTTTTGTTGGGCTGAAGATAGCAGGGGCTCTCAAGGTGCTTTGGCTTGCGTCTTTCTGTTAATCCTGAACCCGAAAGCCTAGGTCATCATCGTCTTGATGTTCACGCAGTTTCTGGACCAATCGGATAAGGGAACACTGGCTGCAGGTGTGCTGATTACCACTGTGCTTACATTCAATAATCTGATCACATTCCTGGCGTGGGCCCTGATAGGCAACAAGATTTCCGAATATTCCTGAACGCCCGAAAGCGTGCAAAAGCCAAACCCAATGTTCGGTGGGATTTTGGCGGCGGTGGCCGTTTGGATGTTGCTGTCGTGGGCTGTCAATCGACTGTATCGAACGCTTCGCCAACGTCAGATATCCTGCCCCTTTTCCAAGAGCCGGTCGATCAACTCTCGTTGTAAGGGCACGCTGTCGCCGCCACCAAAGCTGAGCGCTCCGCCGGTGAACAACCCGCCGTAGGTCAGCGCAAGGTTTACGGTCTGGCCAAGCCCCGAGATAAGCTGGTCGCGTCTGAGCGGGGACAAGGGGTGGATGTAGACGCCCCAGAGCCGGCCGTTTGCCACCGCGTAGCGCGCATCAAGCGCGGTATCGAAGTTGGCTTGCATGACGCGGCGCAGATCTTCTTCGCTCATGCCGTCAATTGCGCGGATCGGGACCATCGCCCGCATCCGGTCGGCGCGCGTATCAAGAATGACAAGGACTGGAACGTCCTCGATCGTCAGTTCAAGGCCACTGCCCGCGGGGCGTGTATCAGGATCAAGCGCGAGTAGAATGTCGAGCACGCGTCCCGACGTCATGTTCTTGGACGCGTCCTGCGCCTGCATCGGAGCGGCGAGAAGGCAAAGCGCAAAGGCAAAGGCGATGCGGATCATGTGCAGGCTCCGGAGTTGTTTTTCATCCCCAGCCTAACAAAAGGTGTCGTAACGGCGCAAAGCACGCTTGCGCGATCTTGACCGTGAGGTCGCAAAGGTAAAATACTGCGCGTCATGCTGGCATATATCATCCGTCGCGTCGCGCAGTCGATCCTTGTCCTTCTTGTGGTCGGACTTGTCGCCTTTTCCATGTTTCGCTTTGTCGGCGATCCGATTGACAACATGCTGGGACAGGAGAGAACGCAAGCCGACATCGACCGGCTCCGGATCGAACTTGGGCTCGATCAGCCGTTTGTGGTTCAGTATTACAAGTTTCTTGGCGGCGCAGTGCAGGGCAATTTCGGGGTGAGTTACCGGCAGGGACGACCTGTCTCGCTGATCATCAAAGAACGCGCGCCTGCGACGTTGGAACTGGCGGCGGTATCGGGGTTTCTGGCGATTTCGATTGGGATTGCTTTGGGCGTTTTTACCGCCATCAGGCGAGATGGCTGGACGTCGAATGTGATCATGTCGGTATCGTTGATCGGGGTCAGCTTACCGACGTTCTTGATTGGTATCCTATTGATTTACTTGTTTTCCGTTGAATTAGACTGGCTGCCAAGCTTTGGAAGGGGCGAGGTCGTTGACCTTGGCTGGTGGACCACCGGGTTCCTGACGGCAAGTGGGTTGAAGGCGCTTATTTTGCCGTCGATCACGCTGGGCTTGTATCAGATGACTTTGATCATGCGCCTTGTGCGATCCGAGATGCTTGAGGTCTTGCGGCAGGATTATATCCGGTTCGCGCGGGCGCGCGGATTGAAAGAGCGGTCGGTGAATTTCCGTCACGCGCTGAAGAATACGCTGGTGCCGGTGATCACTGTTACGGGCCTGCAATTGGGTGCGATTATCGCCTTTGCGATCATCACCGAGACGGTGTTCCAGTGGCCAGGCGTTGGATTGTTGTTCATCAATGCAATCCAGTTCGTCGATATCCCTGTGATGGCGGCTTATCTGATGCTGATTTCGGTGATGTTTGTTGGCATCAACCTTATCGTTGATCTGTTGTATTTCTGGGTGGATCCGCGGCTTCGGGCGGATCGGGCGGGGGGACACTGATGGCGGACGTAGATATTATAGAAGCTGCGAAAGTCGCGGAATTGGGGCGCTGGGCGCGGTTTCGCGAGAGCGACTTCTATTGGAAGTTTCGCCGGTCCCCGGTCGCGATGGTTAGTTTCGCCGTCACAATGGTGCTGGTGTTAAGCGCGTTTTTTGCACCGCTGATTGCGCCACACAATCCGTTTGATCCGGCCAGCCTGAACCTGATGAATGGATTTTCGGCGCCTGGCGTTCCAAATGCGTTTACCGGCGACGAGTTCTTTTTAGGGACCGATGATCAGGGCCGCGATGTGTTTTCGACTATCCTATATGGGATGCGTATTTCGCTTTTTGTGGGCATTGCGGCGGTATCATTTGCGCTGATCCTTGGCGTCACGCTTGGGCTGATCGCGGGCTATGTTGGAGGGTGGACCGAAGCCATTATCATGCGGGTTGCAGATGTGCAGCTGACGTTTCCGTCGATCCTTGTGGCGATGCTGATTTTTGGGGTCGCCAAGGGTGTCACGCCGGTCGAATACCGCGATCAGATGGCGATCTGGGTGTTGATCGTGGCGATTGGCCTGTCCGATTGGGTGCAATTTGCGCGTGTTGTGCGCGGTGCCACTTTGGTCGAGCGCAACAAAGAATATGTGCAGGCTGCGCGCCTTATCGGGCGCACGCCGCCTGCGATTATGATGCGGCATATCCTGCCAAATGTGCTCTCGCCGGTTCTGGTCATTGCGACGATCTCGCTGGCGCTTGCGATCATTGCCGAGGCGACGCTGTCGTTTCTGGGTGTGGGCGCGCCCCCGACGCAGCCGTCACTTGGCACGCTGATCCGGATCGGGCAGGGGTTCTTGTTCTCGGGCGAGTGGTGGATCTTACTTTTCCCCGCCGCAACACTTCTGAGCTTGGCACTGGCGGTGAACCTGTTGGGCGATTGGCTTCGCGATGCGCTAAACCCACGTCTGAAGTGATGAATGCGCTCGTGACATGGCTCGTTTCTGCGGCCGTGTTCGCTGTGCCGGTGCTGTATCTTTCTATGCAGGTTATGGCCGCGCATCGCATGCAGGGCGCGCTGCGCACATTTGCCATAGCGGCCGGCGTCCTAATGGTGGGGCTTTTTGTATGCGTTGTCTGGGCCGTAATCTTCGCGGACGGTACGACGGCGCCGATACTGCATGTTGCAGCAGCCCCCTTTGGTTTGATTGTACTTTTCATGCTTTGGGCGCTGCATTGGATCGCCCTTAGACACACGCCACCAAAGGACTGATCCTGCTTGCTCTTAAAGGGAAGTGCAGCCCATAACGTAACAAACCTGAAGGAACGTGCATTTGTCCGAACCGGTCTTGTCTGTCCGCAATCTCGTTGTCGAAATTCCCACCCGCACCGGTGTTCTGAAACCTGTGGACCGGGTGTCTTACGACATTGCTCCGGGAGAAATTCTTGGCGTCGTGGGGGAAAGTGGTGCGGGCAAGTCGATGACTGGCAACGCGGTCATTGGATTGCTGGATCGTCCTGCGCGGATCACTGGCGGAGAGATTTTGCTGCATGGGCGGCGGATCGACGATCTTGGTCGCGATGACATGCGTCGCATCCGGGGCAAAGAGATCGGCATGGTGTTTCAGGATCCCCTGACGTCGCTGAACCCGCTTTTGAGGATCGGCGACCAATTGACTGAAACGATGTTGGAGCATCTGGACCTTACTGCAGATGAGGCGCGCGACCGGGCGATTGCCGCCTTGGACGAAGTGGGTATTCCAGCCGCTGCCAGTCGGATCGACAGTTATCCGCATGAGTTTTCGGGGGGTATGCGGCAGCGCGTTGTGATTGCTTTGGCGCTTTGTGCCGAGCCTGCGCTGGTGATTGCGGACGAGCCGACGACGGCCTTGGATGTCTCGGTGCAGGCGCAGATTATTGCGCTGCTGAAGCGGCTGTGTCGCGAGCGCGGGACGGCAGTGATGCTGGTGACGCATGATATGGGTGTGATAGCCGAAGCTGTGGACCGTGTGGCGGTGATGTATGCGGGGCGCCTGGCGGAACTGGGCGCGGTGCGCGAGGTCCTGCAGCGGCCGCGGCACCCTTACACTGAGGGTTTGATGGGCTCGACGCCTTTGGCATCGCGGGGCCAAAGGCGTTTGCGGCAAATTCCGGGGTCGATGCCTCGGTTGGGAGATCTACCGGATGGTTGCGCATTTTATCCGCGCTGCCCGAAGGCGCAGGAGGCATGTCGGGTCGAGCCCGGACCGACGCTTGCGGCGGATCAGGGGCGCGCGGCGTGCTGGTTCCCGGTTGAGCAGCCGGAGGCGGCAGAATGAAGTCGCTTGTTTCTGTCCGCAATCTCACGCGTGTCTTTGACGTTTCGAAGCCCTGGCTGAACCGGGTGATTGAACGCAGACCGAAGGCGATGCTCACAGCTGTTTCTGATGTGTCCTTCGAGATCCCCGAGCGCGAGGTTTATGCCTTGGTGGGCGAAAGCGGGTCGGGTAAGTCAACGATCGGGAAGATGATTGTCGGGCTTTTGAACCCGTCGGAGGGATCGGTCGAAATTGATGGAGTTGATTTGTCTCGGGAGACGGACGCTGACAAAATCGATGCTGTGCGCTCGGATATTCAGATGATTTTTCAAGACCCTTTTGCGTCGTTGAACCCGCGCTGGAAAGTGCGCGATATCATTGCCGAGCCTGTCGCGGCTCGCGGTGGAGATACGGCAGGTTTGTCAGAAAAATTGCTTGAGCAGGTCGGATTGTCAGCCGAGGATGCGGGCAAGTTTCCGCACGAGTTTTCTGGCGGTCAGCGGCAGCGGATTTGTATTGCGAGGGCGTTGGCAAGCGAGCCGAAGCTGATTGTTTGCGACGAGCCGACAAGCGCTTTGGACGTGTCGGTGCAAGCGCAGGTCTTGAACCTGATGAGCGATCTGAAGGACGAATTTGGTCTGACCTATCTGTTTATCAGTCATGATCTGACCGTGGTGCAGCATATGGCCGACAAGATCGGGGTCTTGTATCTGGGTCGATTGGTGGAAGAGGCTGACCCGGACACGTTGTTTGAACGACCCGCGCATCCCTATTCGCAGATGCTTTTGGCTGCCGCGCCGAGGATGGATGGATTTGGGCGCGAGGTTGTGCCGCCCAAGGGGGAAATTCCGGATCCAATCAATCCGCCCCCGGGCTGTGCGTTCAATCCGCGCTGTCCTTTGGCAATTCCGCTGTGTCTTCAGGAGCGGCCTGAATTGCGCGATGTCGATGGTGCGCGAGTGGCGTGTCATCGCGCGGAAGAGGCGCTGGCGCGGATGCGCGATCGTATCGAGGCCTGAGACGAGAGGGCTTTGCCCTCTCGTGCTTTCCCGAGGTCTTTTTGAAAGGATGAAGGGTGAGGCCTTGACCTTCCAGTGACTGGAAGCCCTATATGAGAGAAGTCCGAGGTATTTGGAGTCCCTTCATGTCTGTTGCCATGTCTTTAAGACTGCCCGTTCAGGGTATGTCGTGCGCGTCCTGTGTGGGGCGCGTCGAGCGTGCTGTGGCCCTTGTGCCGGGTGTTTTGGCGGCGCGGGTGAACCTTGCCAGCGGGATCGTTGAGGCTGAGTTAGGGGCGGATGGATCGGCTGACGCAGTGGTGTCGGCCCTGGCTGATGCGGGCTACCCCGCGCGCATTGAGACGATGCGCGGCACGGTTGACGGTCTTAGCTGTGCGTCCTGTGTGCGGCGGCTTGAGCAGGCCCTCGCGGCAGTTCCCGGCGTCTTGGACGCGCGGGTCAACCTGGCCGATCATTCGGCAGTGGTTGAAATGGCGGGAGACGCGGATCGTGGTGCCGTTTTGGCAGCGGCACGCGGCGCGGGCTATCCGATCAGTGCAGAGCCTGAGGTTTCCGAGGTCGAGGACCGCGAGGCGGCAGAGATTGCCGCGCTGACGCGCTCGGTCTGGATCGCTGCTGTTTTGGTGTTTCCGGTGTTCTTGATCGAGATGGGGGGGCATTTTATTCCTTGGGTGCATGCGCTGGTGGGTCAGACCATCGGGCATCAGGCAAGCCGGGTTTTGCAGTTTGGGCTTATCGGCGCGGTTCTTGTGGGGCCGGGTCGGGTATTTTTCGCGCGCGGTTTGCCCGCGCTTTTGCGGCGCGCGCCAGAGATGAACGCCTTGGTGGCTTTGGGCACGGGGGCGGCATTTTTATACTCAACTGTGGCGACGTTCTTGCCGGGGATTTTGCCGGACAACGCGCGGGGCGTCTATTTCGAAGCGGCGGGTGTGATTGTTGTGCTGATCCTTGTTGGACGCTTGCTGGAAGCGCGCGCAAAAGGCCGCACGGGAGCGGCGGTACGGGCTTTGGTCGGTTTAAGGCCGGACGTTGCGCGCGTCGTGCGCGACGGCGAAGTGGTCGAGGTGCCCGTGGCTGAGGTGTCGGTCGGAGATGTTGTGCAGGTGCGTCCCGGCACCCGGGTGCCGGTTGACGGAATCGTCGTGCGGGGATCAAGCTTTGTCGATGAGGCGATGCTTTCTGGTGAGCCGGTACCAGTTGAGAAGGTCGAGGGCGACCGCATCACGGGCGGCACAGTGAATGGCGCAGGAATGCTGGAATTTCGCGTAACTGATGTGGGTGCAGGCACAGTCTTGGCACGGATCATCCGCATGGTTCAGGACGCGCAGGGTGCGAAACTGCCGGTTCAGGCGGTGATTGACCGCGTTACCGGTGTCTTTGTGCCGATAGTTTTAGGCATCGCATTGGTGACGGTTTTGGTGTGGTTGGTCTTTGGGCCGGGACTTGGAGAGGCCTTGGTCGCGGGCGTGTCGGTTCTGATTATTGCCTGCCCTTGCGCGATGGGTCTGGCGACGCCGACCTCGATCATGGTTGGCACGGGCCGTGCGGCCGAGATGGGGATTTTGTTTCGAAAAGGGGCCGCATTGCAGGCGCTTCGCGACGTTGATGTGGTGGCGTTTGACAAGACTGGTACGCTGACCGAAGGGCGACCCGAAGTGACGGATGTGGTGACCCATGGCGCGGTGACGCGCGCCGCAGTTCTTGCGGCAGCCGGGGCCGTCGAGGCTGGATCAGAGCATCCCATCGCGCAGGCCATATTGCGCGCGGCAGGGGCAGTTGCACGGGCCGACGGCTTTCAGAGCGTGACCGGCGCGGGCGTGTCGGCGCAGGTTGACGGCACGCGGGTTATGGTGGGCAAAGCCGGGATGCTTGAGGGGGAAGGATTGGATGTCGGACCTTTAGCCGCCGATGCGGACCGGTTGGCGGGCGAGGGGAAGACGGCGTTTTTTGTGGGCATCGGCGATGCCTTGGCGGGCGTGATTGCGGTTGCTGATCCGATCCGCGAGGGCGCGGTCGAGGCCGTCGCGGCGTTGCACGAGATGGGGGTGAAAGTCGCGATGATATCGGGCGACAGGCGTGCAACAGCCGAGGTCATCGGCGCGCGTTTGGGCATTGATATGATCGAAGCCGACGCAACGCCAGAAGACAAGGTGCGGATCGTACGGAGCCTGGGCGGCTCGGTTGCCTTCGTGGGAGATGGCATTAACGATGCGCCCGCATTGGCGGCGGCAGATGTTGGGATTGCGATTGGAACCGGGACGGATGTGGCAGTCGAAACTGCGGATGTGGTTTTGATGGCGGGCGACCCTGTTGGGGTGGTACGGGCCTTGGGCCTGTCCCGCGCGGCGATGCGTAATATTCATCAGAATTTGGGATGGGCGTTTGGATATAACGTGTTGCTGATCCCGGTGGCGGCAGGGGTCCTGTATCCGATGTTTGGTCTTGTTTTGTCACCGATGCTGGCGGCTGGCGCGATGGCCATGTCAAGTGTCGCGGTGGTGACGAATGCGCTGCGCCTCAGGCGGTTTGGAGAGGTCTCATGAATATTGGTCAGGCAGCCGAGGAAACCGCGCTTCCACCGAAAACGATCCGATACTACGAGGAAATCGGGCTGGTGCGGCCTTCGCGCGACACAAATGGCTACCGGGCGTTTTCGCAAGCCGAATTACATAAGTTGCGGTTTCTTGGCCGTGCCCGCGCCTTGGGGTTTTCAATCGAGAATTGCCGGGCATTGATGGCTTTGTACGAGGACGACAGTCGGGCCAGCGCCGAAGTGAAGGCGATTGCTTCCAAGCATCTGGACGAGATCGCTGCGAAGATCGCGGACCTGAAAGCCATGGAGGCGACGCTGTCGCATTTGGTCGCGACCTGCGCCGGGGACGGTCGGCCAGACTGTCCGATTTTGGCGGATTTGGGCGCGCCACAGACGATCTGAGTGGTCAGACCGAGATTGTCTTGCGCGGCCATGAGGCAGATCGTCGGCGACCTCGACGTAGTCCCCTTTGTCTGGGCAAATGATGTGACCCTTCAGCGTGGGTTTTGTCGGCGCATCAAGTGTGCCTGCGAAGATCGACAGAGGTGCAGCCAGCGCCGTCCCAGAACAGATTTGAACCACAGGTGCTGCAAAAGGCACGTTTTGCCGGGTCGGACGTTGCCGCCACGTGGAAGCCGCTGGTCTTGCGGCATTGGAGGCAGCGGCAGTCCACGACCGGGCGCAAAGGGCCGGTGACACGGTAGGTGGCAGCGCTGCAGTTGCAGCCGCCGGCGGTCATTGGTTCACGCGCTCGAAACTTGCACCAAGGGTGGTCATCAACGGCTCGAACACCGGGAAGGATGTGCGCACAGGGGCTGCGTCGTCGACGGTGACTGGCTTGGTTGTCGCCATACCAAGGCAGAGGAACGACATCGCGATGCGGTGATCCAGGCGGGCCTCGACGGTCGCGCCACCCGGGACGCCATTCGGGCCGAGACCAATCACGTCCCACCAATCCTCGCCTTCGTCTACCTTGACGCCGTTGGCGCGCAGGCCCTTGGCCATGGCATCAATCCGGTCGCTTTCTTTGACGCGTAGTTCTTTGACGCCGTGCATCGACGTTATGCCGGTCGCAAAGGCCGCGACGACGGACAGGATCGGGTATTCGTCGATCATTGATGCCGCGCGCTCGCGTGGCACGTCGATGCCGGTCATTTCGGGGGAAAAGCGGGCGCGCAGATCGGCGACAGGCTCGCCACCTTCTTCGCGGAGATTCTCGTATGTGAGGTCCGCGCCCATGTCGCGCAGGGTTTCGAAAAGGCCTGCGCGGGTTGGGTTCAGGCCGATATTTGGAACCAAAACGTTCGAGCCTTCGACGATCAAGGCCGCACAGACCGGGAAGGCGGCTGACGACGGATCGCGAGGCACGTCGATCGTTTGTGGCTGTAGTTCCGGGTGGCCTTTCAGCGTGATCACGCGGCCTTCGAGGGTGTCTTCGACACGGATGTTCGCGCCAAAACCACGCAACATCCGCTCGCTGTGATCCCGGGTTGCCTCAGCTTCGATAACCACGGTTTCGCCGGGCGCGTTCAGACCGGCCAGAAGGACTGCGGATTTGACCTGAGCCGACGGCATCGGCGTTTTGTAACGCACAGGGGTTGGGTTTGCCGCGCCAACAACGGTCATCGGCAAGCGACCACCGGTGCGGCCATAGGACCGCGTGCCAAACAACGCCATCGGGTCGGTGACCCGGCGCATCGGGCGCGAACGTAGGGACGCATCACCAGTGAAGGTCGCTGTGATCGGGGTCGTCGCCATTGCGCCAATGATCAGGCGCACGCCGGTGCCTGCATTGCCGCAATCGACCACGTCTTGGGGTTCGCGGAACCCGCCAACGCCGACACCGTGGACAGTCCACTTGCCGGGGGCATGTTCGATCACCTCGGCGCCAAAGGCGCGCATGGCGTCCGCGGTCCGCAATACGTCTTCGCCGTCGAGAAGGCCGGTGATCCGTGTCTCTCCGACCGCCATTGCGCCAAGGATCAACGAGCGGTGGCTAATCGACTTGTCGCCGGGCACGCGCGCCTCGCCCTTCAAAGGGCTGGCTTTATGGGATCTCAGTGGTTCTGGTATTGTGTGCCCTGACATGAAGCTGTCCCTCTCAAACGTCCGGCACGTGTTAGCGTATGACGCTTGGGGGGTCCATCCGCCCTATCGGCTTCTTCTTGGTAAAAGAGGCGAAATCCGACGGTGGAAGGGTCAGGCGCGCCTGAAGGTCATGTAATGCGGTGTGCGGTCTTCGCGAATGGCCTTGGCTTCGTATCGTGTCCGCGTCCAGTCGGACCACGGGTCACGCCAGTCGCTTGCGCGTTCGGCTGTCCAGACGAAACCGGCCTTAGGGACTTCTTCCATCGCTTGACGGACGTAGTCTTCGATATCGGTGGCGATGCGCAATTCCGCGCCAGGGGCCATCACGCGGTGCAGTGGTTCCAGGTGGTCCGGGGTCACAAAACGTCGGCGGTGGTGGCGTTTCTTGGGCCAGGGGTCG
>NZ_JBVCWP010000068.1:0-16072 GCF_057460485.1 Boseongicola sp. | reverse complement strand
TGCGAACATTGCGACGATTGCACCGCCATCGTCCTGCAGCAGGCTTTGCGCTTCGTAGTACTGCGCGCGGCGTGCGGACTCGTCGGTTTCAGCACGGGCTTGAACAACAAGGCTGTTGAACTGGTCCGAAGCTTCCGTCGTTTTCCAAGACGTATCGTTCCACTCGGTGTCGTTGGTGTAGGCGGAGGAATACATCCAGTCCTGTGTCGGACGACCCGACCAGTAACACGCGCACCAGGCCTTTTTGTTCCAGACGTTCGACCAGTAACCGTCCGATGGTTCGCGAACCACTTCGATTTCGATCCCGGCTTCTTTTGCCGAAGCAGAAATAAGCTGGGCCGCGTCGACGGCTCCGGCGAAAGCGGCGTCCGAGGCGGACAGTTGGATTGGGCCGGAATGGCCGGACTTCTTGTAATGCTCGGCGGCAAGTTCAGCGTTGAACTCGTGCACTGGCAGGTCAGGATTGAAAAACGGCATCGAAGCGTTCACGGGCACGTCGTTGCCGACTTCACCGTGGCCAAGCAGGATCTTGTCGACAAGTTCCTGACGTTTAATCGAATACTTCAATGCCATCCGGAGATCGTAGTTATCGAACGGCTCGAGATTGAGGCGCATTGGGAAGGTGTAGTGTTGTGTGCCCGTCGTTTTCAAAATGTCGATGGTCGGAACGCGGTTCATCAGAGCGACAGTGTTTGGAGGGATGTCGCCTGCAAAATCCACATCGCCGTTCATCACAGCGTTCTGGCGGGCGGTCGCATCGAGGATCGACAGCAATTCGTAACGATCGAAGTTTGCTGCCCCCTCTTTCCAGTAGTTTGCGTTCCGGTTGAAAGTTGCACGTACGCCGGGTTCATAGTTTTCGACCACATAACCACCGGTACCGATGCCGCTTAGCGCGTCAACGACGCCATCTTCAGACGGCAGAATGATCAGGTGATAGTCTGAAACGATGAAGGGGAAGTCAGCGTTTGCACTTTCAAGCTCGAAAATAACCCGGTTTGGGCCATCTGCCCGCATTGAGGAAATCTGAGTTACAAGACCTTTGGCGGCTGACTTAGAATCTTCGCCACGGTGATAGTTCATCGTCGCGATGACGTCGTCTGCTGTAAGCGATTTGCCGTTGTGGAATTCGACGCCAGGACGCAGGTTGAAGATCCATGTCGAGGCTGTGTCGCCGGGCTCGAAGCTTTCGGCCAGTTCGCCCACCAGTTCGCCAGACTTGGAAACTTCAGTCAGGTTGTTGCCACGGCTGTAGACGACATGTGTGCTGAAATCGTTCTCAGCTGTTGCCGGATCAATCGAGTCCGTGGTTGAGCCGTGACCCACGGCCATGCGGAATACACCGCCCATTTTCGGGGTAGCCGCTTGCGCGCGACCCGCGAGTGACATGGCGGTTGGCAGGGTTACACCCGTGGCCAGTGCCGACATGATAAAGCGACGACGGTTGATCTGACCTGCGGTCAGACGCTGTGCCTGAAGCTTGAGATAGCTCTCTTTTTTCATTTGGTTCTCCCAGTTTTTCGTTTGTCGCCCGAAATTTAGTGCGGGCATTGTTCCATTATCCGCTAGCATAACCGCGGTTTCGCACCGATGACACCCCAAACTGATGACGATCGCGCGACGTAAATCGCCCGCCAGGTGAATCGTCGGGGAATGCCGCTTAGGAAATCGGAGACGCGCTGATCTTGGGATGCGTCCCGTATCGGGGCCTATCGTGCGGTTTGGACCCACTCTATCTGGTCTGGTCGGGAAAGGCGGTGGCGTCTTCGGAATTGGTAAGTGCTTGGAACCAACTCTCGTCGCGCGTCGCGGGATCCGTCGTTCCGCTGTCGATCCAATCGAGCAGCGCACTGGTGATGCCGCGAGCTTTTAAACAGCGACAAACTGAGGGAACTTGCCTGGGCGCCTGCGTGCGTACGCGTTTGGCGGGCGAAGGATGCAGTTTGGGAATCGCCTGAGGCATTCGCGCGGTTTTCGAATTTTCCACGAGGCGCCATCTGGGCAGAGCGTTTCGTCACAGGCATCAGTGAGGGGGTGCTCCTGCCAATTGTCGCCTGAATAGTGTTGGAGCGGCACTTGGCGGCTTTGCGGGCTCCCCTAAAATTGTTGGTTTCCGCAGCGGCACTTGGATAGAAACAGCCTGTTGATCCATCGAAATAGCGAAATTATTCGTCACTTTGCGGCTGCCTTAGGGCAAGAAAACTTAACCGATTGTCGATTATAGGGAAACGACACCGTCCAATTATGTAATGAAATTGGACTTTGGCGCCGAATTGGCAGGCTTTTGTTTCCAATATCAAAACGAAGCGCAGAACGTGCTCTGTCAAGGGTCTCCAAGACGTCCCAATTCGAGACCAATTCGCCCGCGCTGCGCCAAACTTTCGACAATGGGATCATGGATAAAGGTATTTGTAAGCGGAACGTTGATGCCACATCCATCGCAGCGCACCGTGTAAAGAGTACTACCGGCTTGTTGTCGGTGCCCAGGGTAGGGGACGTGTTGAAAGGGTGTGGAACGCGGCACGTCCCGTTTTGGAATAGTAGGCCCGAACGTTCGGGTGTGTTAAAGGTAGGTTAAGTAATGAGTAATGCAGAAGAAGACAGATCTTACACCTCTGTATCCGGTATGATGCGCGTTCTGACACGTATTCGTGAAGGGGCTTCGACGCCAAAGGCGCAAGCTCCAGTTATCTCGAAATCCGCGCCGGAAGATTCAGCTGACCGCTGGCCCTTGCCGGGTCTTGCGCCGATGACACGCGTGCGTACATCTTTTGGGGATGTGCATGCGGTGGCGTTGCGCAAGGGGGATTTGGTTCAGACACGTTCGGGCGATTTCAAGCCGATCGTCTGGTTGAACCGCGTCATGCTTGATGCGCAGTTTTTGGATGAGAAACTGGATTCGAACCCAATCCGGATTCAGGCGGGGGCCGTTGGCCACGCCATGCCCACGTCTGATGTGATGTTGTCGCCGCGCCAGATCGTTTGCGCTGGGGCAAAGTCCGGTAGGCCAAATCGTTTTGAAGCCAGTGACCTCGTTGAAAAGCCCGGCGTGAAGCGACAGCGCGAGACGGGTCTCAGCTATACGATGTTCCATCTCGGCGATACCGAGGAGGTTTACTGCGACGGCATTTACCTCTTGTTTGAGCCACTTCGTGAGTCCAACCCGGCCGCATAAACCAAATATTAGCCAGGCCTTTTACGAAAAAGACCATGCCTTTCGGGATGCGCGGTCTTTTTCGAGTTTGAAAGGATACGCGGTGGATGAGGATGTGATCCAGCTTGTTCGCCCAATCAGGGTTTTGATACTCGATGACACGCGCTCGGCCTGCTTGTTAATCCGCACGCTGCTTGTGCGCACTACTGGGGTCGAGGTCGCCGGCGAGGCAAACGACCGCTGTGAGGCGCGTGATCTGATCAAGCAGATATAGCCGGATGTTTTGATTCTTAATGTGAAAAAATGCCCCGGATAGACGGATTGGTGTTTCTGGAAAAGATCATGCGGCCTCATCCGATGCCGGTGGTCATGGTGTCGACGCCCACGGCCGAACAAAGAGAAGTTGCATTGCGGGCGTTGTCGCTTGCTGCGCTTGATTGCATTTTTTTTGAAGCGGTTTCAGCGCCGTAATTCGCGTTTCGCTAATAGAGCTGACACCATCGTTATAGCGGCAGATACGAAAGTGCGAAAAAACCGGCAAAGCCAAGCAGTTGATCGACCATTTGAATCGCTGCTTAGTTGGTTTTGACGACGGCCTATCCGAGGCTTCGCTAAGGCGTGGTTACGCGATCTGGTAAACTACTTTTAATTTTCTAGATGTGAGATCAGGCCGATCAGTGCGGCGTAGTCATCTTCGACAACATGTACGGCGAAGTTCTGCATGAAGCCGGCAAAGCGGCCTTTGTCGCGGAAAGCGTCCGCAAAGCCGAAGGTTTGCATGTGCGGCGCAATGGCGCGGGCGACGCCTCCGACTAGGTAAAGCCCGCCAAACGGCAAATGAACCAGTGCCAGGTTGCCGCAGACTGTTCCAAGAAGGCGCACAAATGTTGCGACAGCAGCGGTGGCAACTTCATCATCACCGGTGTTGCAGGCGGCCATGATGTCGGCGGCGCTGCGTTCCGAGGGCGAACCTGCTTTGTTGGCGTGCCAGCGGTAGACGCGTTCAAGACCGCGCCCCGACAGCACGTCTTCAATTGCGGGAAAGCCGTGAGCGGTTTCGACAAAGTGGCAAAGCGCCAGGTCTTCTGCGGTACGGATCGGCAAGTTGGCGTGGCCCGATTCAGACGGCGGCACGAACCGGCCCTGCAGGGTGTCGTGAACGGGCGCAGCGTTGAAACCGGTGCCGACACCGATTACCAGACGGCTGCTGTGCGGCGCGGTTGCGGGGCCGGCGACCACATTCAACATGTTCGCGTCATCAATCAGACCAAGCGCGTGTCCTTGCGCCTGAAGGTCGTTCAGAACGGCGACCTGCTCTGCCCCCGTCGCGCGCGCGAGCGTCTCACGGTCGATGGACCAGTCAAGGTTGGTCATCACTCCACTCCCATCTCGCACCGGACCTGCGACCGCCACCGAGGCGCCGTCGATGTCGGTGAGGCCTTGATGCTCTAGATAAGCGCGCAACACGGTTTCCAGGCCGGGGTAGCTTGCGTTTTTGAAGCGCTTAATTGTGTCGGATCGCAACTGCTGACCCGTCGCCAGTGCGACGCGGGTGTTCGTGCCGCCGACGTCGGCGACAAGCAAAGTTCGGGCGGGGGGCATAATTTTCATGGGCCGGGTCCGGTATGTTAGGTAGTGCGCTGTGCCGTGGTGTTAAGACGCTTTGGGGCGTTTCGGCAAGGGGCAGGGCGCATAGTCTATGAGCGCAGCTTCGCGGCCGAAGGTATTAGCGGGCCGGTGGATTGGCCGATTGTCAGTTCGGCTTCCATTAGGGTTTGCATTGGGCCCTCGTTGCGCAGACCTTCCTCGCGGCGGCGGATGATTTCGAGAAGCATCGCCGCACAACGCTGTCCGGCCTCGCGGACCGAAGATCGCACGGCGGTGAATAGTGGAACATCACCCGTATTGCGGAAATAGGACAAGTCGTCGTCGTGGATCACGATTGACACGTCCCGTCCAAACACAAGCCCGGCTTTGTTTATGGCACGACGCACACCAATGGCCGGGATGATCGAAGAAACCACAAAAGCGGTAGGAGGGTTTGATGTTGAGAGCATCCTGCGCGCGACTTCAAAGCCGTAGTTCTCAGTCATCTCATCATGGGCAATCAATTCCGGGTCCGCGGCAATACCGCGCTCCAATAGGGCGCGCGTGTAGCCGTCGTTGCGGCGGTGGGCGAAGTCCATCGTGGCAAGGCCGTTCAGCAGCGCTATGCGGCGATGGCCAAGATCAAGGAGAAGGCCGGTGGCGCGCTCAAAGGCGCGGCGGTTGTTTACATCAAGCCAGTTGTAGGCGCCGATGATGCCACTTGAGCGGCCATGCACCACGAAGGGGATGTCGAGGTCCTGAAGCATTGGGATCCGTGTGTCGGTGAGGGTAGGCGCTTGCACGATCAGGCCGTCGACGACCTGCCGGGTCGCGATATCGCGGTAAACGCGCTCGTGATCCGAATCAGCAACCACCGACAAAAGCAGGTCGTAACCGGCCCGAGAGTATTCCTCGCCTGCACCCGCAATAAAATCCGCGAAAATCGGGTTCACCATTTCATGCTTGCTGGATACCGGCACAACATGGGCGATCGTCATGGAACGCCCTGTAGCCAGGCTCTTGGCGCGTGTGTTTGGGCGATAGCTATGCGCCTCAGCTGCTTTGCGCACTTTGTGGCGGGTGGCTTCGCTGACCTCGGGATAGCCGTTCAGCGCGCGGCTGACAGTGGTCTGCGACAGACCGAGCTTTTCTGACAGTTGCTTCAAATTCATACAGCTGATCATTATCAAAGCGCTTTGAAACTTCAACCGTAGATACGAATAATCCCTATTATTCGGTCAAACACGGCTTATTTGTTTCCGCGCGTAAACTTACGGTCTTAGGAAATAAATGCGATTTTTACGACGTTTGATTGACATTTGAATAACGATCAGCGAAATTCGTGGCAGTCAAAGCGCTTTGGAAGTTTGGTGAAAAGCCAAATTAGCCCTCGCGTAACCCAAATTGTGCTTTCTGGGAGGAAATCAATGAAAAAGACACTTTATACCGGTGTGGCTGTCGCTGCATTGACGGCTGGCTCGGCATTTGCCGACGGTCACCTTACATTCACGCCTGGTGAAGGCCCCTTCAGTTGGGACAGCTATAGCGCATGGGCTGAATCCGCGCCTGACCTCAGCGGTCAGACCGTTACGGTCAGCGGCCCTTGGCTTCAGCCAGAAGATGCCGTCTTCCGCAGCGTGATCGCTTATTTCGCAGAAGCCACTGGAGCTGAAGCAATTTACACCGGTTCGGACTCGTTTGAGCAGCAGATCGTTGTGGACGCCGAAGCAGGTGCCGCGCCAAACATCGCGGTGTTCCCGCAGCCCGGTTTGGC
This sequence comes from Boseongicola sp., assembly GCF_057460485.1. Classification (NCBI taxonomy): domain Bacteria; kingdom Pseudomonadati; phylum Pseudomonadota; class Alphaproteobacteria; order Rhodobacterales; family Paracoccaceae; genus Boseongicola; species Boseongicola sp. The sequence goes on along the minus strand of NZ_JBVCWP010000068.1, from coordinate 9,557 downwards.
TTCGGACATGGCCGCGCGCGGTCTTTTGACACCGCTGCCAGCTAGCATGGGCGACTTCGTGGCAGAGAACTATGGCGCGGGTCAGTCCTGGGTTGATCTGGGCACTTTTGCAGATGCCGACGGCAACGATCAGTTATTTGGCTTCTTTTACAACGTCAATGTGAAGTCGCTTGTTTGGTTCGTACCTGAGAACTTTGAAGATTCAGGGTACGAAGTCCCAACAACAATGGAAGAGCTTCGTGCGTTGACCGAGGAGATCGTGGCAGACGGCGAAACACCGTGGTGCATTGGTCTGGGTTCCGGTGCGGCGACCGGCTGGCCAGCAACCGACTGGGTCGAAGACATCATGCTACGCACACAGCCTGCTGACGTCTACGATGCTTGGACAACCAACGAAATTCCGTTCAATGACGCGCGCGTCGTTGCGGCGATCGAGGAGTTCGGTTGGTTTGTTGGGGACGACGACAAAGTTGCCGGTGGCGCCGGTGCAGTTGCATCGACCGACTTCCGCGACAGCCCAAAGGGTCTCTTTTCAGCGCCAGCGCAGTGCTACATGCACCGTCAGGCTTCGTTCGTGCCCGCTTTCTTTCCTGAAGGTATCGAGTTCGGTGAAGACGTAGATTTCTTCTACTTCCCATCTTACGCCTCCAAGGACCTGGGCAACCCGGTTCTGGGCGGTGGCACAGTGATGTCGATCACGGATCCTTCGGATGCGTCTAACGCGCTGATGGAATTCCTTCAGCTGCCGCTGGCACACGAAGTATTCATGGCACAGTCGGGCTTCCTGACACCGCACAAGGGCGTCAACCTGGACGCTTATCTAAACGACGCGCTGCGCGGTCAGGGTGAGATCCTGATCAACGCAACAACCTTCCGGTTTGACGGTTCTGACCTGATGCCGGGCGGCGTTGGCGCAGGGTCGTTCTGGACAGGGATGGTCGACTACACAAGCGGCAAGGACGCCCAGACTGTTGCTGACGAAATCCAGAAAAGCTGGGACGCTCTGAAGTAATTGCGCTTTCATAAACTCGAAGCCTCCGGCCAACGCGCCGGGGACTTTCAGATACGAAACACAATAAGAAAACTACTTTGCTGAAACAGCGTTAGGGAGGGGTCCGATGAATCCGGCATTACTGGGTCTCGTGACAATTATCGTCGGTGTTGGCGGTTGCCTTGGGTACTTCTACTTTTCCAATATGATCCTCGATAAGTTCATCTTCCCGGCGACGGGACCGAACAGAGGTCGAAACATCAACCGTGCCAATCAGGTTCGCCCTTGGTTGTTCCTGTTTCCCGCAATTTTCGCGCTTGGGCTCTATCTTGCATATCCGGTGTTCGAGACGCTTCGTCTGTCTTTGACCGACCGGTCGCAGGATGATGCCTTTGTTGGCCTTGCGAACTACCAGCAGATGTTCTCAGAAACCAAATTCTGGGAAGCCATGCGCAACAACATGCTGTGGCTGATCGTTGTGCCTGCGGCCTCGACCGCGTTCGGCCTTCTGGCAGCGCAGCTGACGGACCGTATCGCCTGGGGCGCTGCGGCGAAGTCAATGATTTTCATGCCGATGGCGATCTCGTTTGTAGGTGCGTCGGTGATCTTTAAGTTGATTTACGACACACGGCCGGAAGACCAGAACCAGATCGGCGTTCTGAACGCAGTCTGGCTCCAATTTGAAGGCGGCGCGGGTTCGTTCATGTTCCTGAAGCTGCTGCCGCTTTTGATCGTTGCATCGTTTGGAGCCATCGTAGCCTATGTCGGCTATATTCTGCTAAAGCCATTTATCACTGCAGGCGAGAAGCCCGGCGGTGCCGGCTTTATCGCGGTACGCCTGATTGGTATCGCTGTGGCGGCCTGGCTGGTTCTTACGTCCATTGGATCCTTGTTCGGGATCGTGACGACGACCTTGCCGTATGGCGAGCCGCAGACCTGGCTGACGTTGCCGTTCTATAACAGCTTCTTTCTGATGGTTGTGTTGATCTGGATCCAAACAGGCTTTGCCATGGTGATCTTGTCGGCAGCGCTTCGCGGAATCCCTGAAGAGACCATTGAGGCCGCGGTTATCGACGGCGCAAACCCGTTCCAGATCTTCTTTAAGATCAAGGTTCCGCAGATCATGCCGACGATTGTCGTGGTCTGGACCACCATCACCCTGACGGTTCTTAAGGTCTTTGACATCGTGTTCGCGATGACCAACGGCCAGTGGGAAACGCAAGTTTTGGCCAATTACATGTTCGACAAGTTGTTCCGTGCGAACGACTGGGGCGTTGGTTCGGCCAGTGCAATCATCATCATGTTGCTGGTGTCACCGATCCTTATTTGGAATGTGTACAACGCCCGCAAAGAAATGCGCTGAGGAGGCTAGAGGTTATGAACAGTATAGCTGGTACCAAATCGAGCCTCACTTGGGCAGTTCACATCTCGGTGGTGTTCCTTGTTGCCCTTTGGATGTTCCCGACTGTGGGTCTTTTGGTGTCGTCGTTCCGCACGACGGATCAGATCTCGTCTAGCGGTTGGTGGAAATCTATGTTCCCGACGGAGCAAACTATTCAGTTGCGTACAGGCGGCGCATCTGCGGCGGTTCAGGACGGCGGCCTCTACGTGGTCGAGGGAAACATCTTGACCGACGAAGGGGGGCCGGGCACTGGGTCTGAACCGGTGGCTTTCGGTGTCTCGTCGCGCGAAATCGGCGCCTTTCAGATCGGCGATACCGCCGAGTTTTCGGATGGTGCGGAAACCCTGACGCTGAACGCTGACGGGGCCTACCGCTACACAAGCGTTGAAGAACCGGGCCATCGTGGTCAGCGGGTCTTTTTGACGGCTGTTACCCCGGCTCAAGCGACGCTTGATAACTACAAAACGATCCTGTTTAGCGGAACCGGGCAGGATAATATGGCCAAGGCGTTTTTCAACACGATGACTGTCACAGTCCCGGCGACGATCATCCCGATCGTCATCGCAGCTTTTGCCGCTTACGCATTGGCGTGGATGGATTTTCCGGGCCGCGCCCTGTTGATCGCTTTAGTGGTGGCGCTTTTGGTGGTGCCGTTGCAGTTGGCGCTTATCCCGCTCCTAAGGCTCCATCTGGGGATCGGCATAGGAAAGGGGTATCTTGGCGTTTGGTTAGCCCATACAGCCTTTGGTCTGCCGCTCGCGATTTACCTCCTCAGAAACTACATGGTCGGTTTGCCGCGCGATATTATCGAGAACGCTAAGGTTGACGGCGCGACGGATTTTCAAATCTTCACCAAGATCATCCTTCCTCTGTCTTTCCCGGCGCTCGCGTCCTTCGCAATCTTCCAGTTCCTGTGGACATGGAACGATCTGCTAGTCGCAAAGGTGTTCCTGATTGACGCAACTGGTTCCACCACGGTGATGACAAACCAGATTGTCGAACTTCTCGGGACACGAGGCGGCAACTGGGAAATCCTGGCGACGGCGGCCTTCGTGTCGATTTCGGTGCCTCTTGTCGTGTTCTTTGCGATGCAGCGGTATCTTGTGCGCGGCCTTCTGGCCGGTTCCGTCAAGTAGGGTAGGGCAAAGACATTGGCCTTTCTTGACCCTTGGGTTGCGGACAAAACGCAAACTGCCTCCGATCCTGATTGGTGGCGTGGCGCGGTGATATATCAGATCTATCCGCGCTCGTATCAAGACAGCAACGGCGACGGCATCGGCGATTTGTCGGGCATTATCCACCGCTTGCCGCATGTCGCATCGCTTGGTGTGGATGCAATCTGGATTTCGCCTTTCTTTACGTCACCGATGCTTGATTTCGGGTATGACGTATCGAACTACCGCGACGTAGATCCGATGTTCGGCTCTCTTGGTGACTTCGATGCGCTGTTAAGCCGTGCGCATGAGTTGGACATCAAGGTGATGATTGACCTTGTGCTAAGCCACACGTCAGATCAGCACCCGTGGTTTCAGGAAAGCCGGTCCAGCCGCGACAATCCCAAGGCAGATTGGTTCGTCTGGGCGGATGCAAAACCTGATGGTTCGCCGCCGAATAACTGGCTTTCGATCTTTGGTGGATCGGCGTGGGAATGGGACGGTCAACGGATGCAGTACTTCCTGCACAACTTTCTGACCCAGCAACCCGACCTGAACTTCCACAATCCGGATGTACGCGCCGAGTTGTTGGAGGTCACGCGGTTTTGGCTTGATCGTGGTGTAGACGGGTTCCGGCTTGATACGGTGAACTTCTATTTCCACGATGACGAGCTGCGCGACAACCCGGCACTGCCTGCAAAAGAACGTTCAGACAAGATCGCGCCGTCGGTAAACCCTTACAATTTTCAGGATCATCTCTACGACAAGTCACGTCCCGAAAACCTTGATTTCCTAAAGGCCTTTCGCGCCATTCTTGATGAATACCCCGCGGCCACATCGGTCGGCGAAGTGGGGGATGCACAGCGTGGGGCCGAAATACAGGCGTCCTACACATCGGACGGCGACAAGATCCATATGGCCTATGATTTCGATCTGTTGTCGAATGCCCATCCAACTGGCACCCGCGTAGCCGAGATCATGGACAAGGTGGCGACTGTGGGGCCGGATGGCTGGGGGTGTTGGGCCTATTCCAACCACGATGTGGTGCGCCATACCTCGCGCTGGAACCTTAGCGGTGAAGCGCATCGGGCCTATGCGGCGCTGTTGTTAAGTTTGCGTGGCACAGCCTGCCTGTATCAGGGCGAAGAGCTTGGCCTGACAGAGGCCTATGTTCCGTTTGAGGAGCTTCAGGACCCTTATGGCAAGCGGTTCTGGCCAAAATTCAAAGGCCGCGATGGGTGTCGTACACCTTTCCCGTGGAGTTCTGACCGCATTCATGGCGGCTTCTCGGATGGTCAGCCCTGGTTACCTGTCGCGATGGAGCACGTGCAAAATGCGGCCGACACGCAGGATGCGTCCGATACATCGATGCTGAATTTCTACCGCGACCTCATCGCATTCCGCAAAGGCTACATGGCTTTGATGAAAGGTGAGTTTGACTTGGTAGAGGCACGTGACGATTTCATCTCGTTTGAGCGGCGCCACGGCAATGTCCGTATGTTCTGTGCGTTTAACCTGTCTGACGACGCATGCGGGGTCACGTTACCTGACGGTGCTTGGTCGATTGAACACGATGCACCCTTCACCGCCGCCGAACCTGGCGCGGATGGAGATACAAAATTACCGCCTTGGCAGGCACTTTTTGCCACGGCTCAAGGATAAAAGAGGGAGGGTACTATGGCTGATCTTCTGCTGACAGATATCGCCAAGTCATACGGAAGCGTTGAAGTTCTGAAGAACATCAACCTCGACATCAAGAAGGGCGAATTGATCGTCTTTGTCGGACCGTCGGGCTGTGGCAAGTCGACGTTGCTGCGCATGATTGCCGGGCTTGAGAAAATTACGGGCGGGGAATTGCGGATCGATGGGCAGGTCGTCAATGACGTGCCCCCAAGCGAGCGTGGCATTGCCATGGTGTTCCAGTCCTATGCGCTTTATCCGCATATGACGGTGCGCGAAAACATGCAGTTTGCATTGAAGATCGCTAAGAAATCGCCCGCTGAGATTGAAGAGCGGGTCGAGAAGTCTGCGAAGATTTTGCAGCTTCACAACCTTCTGGATCGCCTGCCTAAAGAGCTTTCGGGAGGTCAGCGTCAGCGGGTTGCCATTGGGCGTTCGATTGTGCGCGACCCAAAGGTCTATTTGTTTGACGAGCCTCTTTCGAACCTTGATGCAGCGTTGCGCGTGGCGACCCGGATCGAGATTGCTCAGCTGAAAGAGGCGATGCCGGAATCGACTATGGTCTATGTGACCCACGATCAGGTCGAGGCGATGACGCTTGCGACGCGTATCGTGGTGCTTGCCGGTGGCGGCATTGCGCAAGTCGGTAGCCCGCTGGATTTGTACGAGCGCCCTGAGAACGAGTTTGTCGCACAGTTCATCGGATCACCTGCGATGAACCTGATGCCGGGCAAGATCACCGGTACGGGCGAGCAGACCACGATCGAAGTCGATGGCGGCGGCATGGCGGTGTCGAATTATCCGTCCTTGCCCGAGGATATGGGCAAAGCGGTCAATATCGGCGTGCGTCCTGAGGACTTTGTGGCGACACAAGGCGACCAGCAGCGGATTTACCGAGGCAAGGTAAACATTACCGAAGCGCTTGGCGAAGTGACGCTTTTGTATTTTGAGCCACAAGGCGAGAATGACCCCGTGATCGGAAAATTAGCCGGTATTCACAAAGGTTTACGCGGCAACGAGGTCGAGCTGACAGCGGAACCGGCGAAGGTTCATGTGTTCATGAACACCCAGTCGCTGTTGTACCGTGATCAAGAAATCAAGAATATTGCGACCAGGGGTCACTAGGGCTGCTTTTGCGCTTTTCGTGATTGACGGCCCTGCCATTTGGTGGGGCCGTTTTTTTGATTGATTGAGGGAGTAGGTGTGCTTTGAGCTTATTCTGTTGAAGAACTCGATTGCCCGCCCGAGGATACCTCAAAGCCAGAACTCTGTTCTCAGTCGCCGCCGAAATGTTCGCCACTTTCGGCCCGTTGCGGTATGGCATGAACGTTGTTCTCGGATTTATCCATGCTCTGTCCCTGCTTGGAGTTTTTCAAAAGAATAAGCTCAAAGCAATGTTTCAAAATTCGAGAATTCGAATTGAGTCACGTGACATTCTGAGGAAAAGCCTCTTTAGCTATGCTTGATCCCGAAGTTAAGTCACTCGACTGGTCGGATGAACTGGCAAGAAATAAAGCTGGGCCGAAAATGCTGGCAACGACGGCAACAATCGGTCATCGCGCAGAGTAGGGCGGTGATCTATTTCAAGTAAAGATTTGCAATTCTGACGGGCTCACTGCGGAAATCGCCCAGAGCTTATTACTCTGGCCCAGGGGAATGCGGACTTTGGAAACGATTGAACCGGATCGTGTCAAATCCGCAGTTCAATCTCTTGCGGACAACTTCGATCGCTCCGTGAACTGGGTGGTTTTCGCAGAGCGCATGAATCGTTTTCCGCTTTGGGAGTTTGAGGACTACAAGGACTATCAGGGCATTCTTGATGTTCGATGACAAATTTGAGGAACGGCAGGTTTTCCGCAAAGCGAACCTTACCTACCAATGCCAAGCTTCCCCCGCCAATCATGCGTTGGCGCATATCCCAACAACTTCCGCGCCTTAGCGTTTGAATAGAACGTCTCACGGTCCGCGATTTCCCCACGCAGTTCGACGTTGCCGTAGAACTCGGCGATCAACTCGGCGCTGGTCATATCAACCGAATGCCCGGCACTTGAGACGTTGAACACCTCATAGCCCAAGCCATCCGTGGCCAGGGCGCGGTCGATGAAATGGCCCAGATCGCCGGTTTCGATGTAGCTGAAGAAGTTCCGCAAACGCTGTGCCGGATCCGCAATGAAATCTGGGAACCTTTCGGCGTATTCTTCGGCGCTATGACGTTGTTAAGCCTGAGGCCATATATATCAATACCAGAGCGGCGTTGGAACGATTTGGCGGCAACCTCGTTGGCAACTTTGGACATTGCGTAGCTGCCTTCGGGCAGGGTCGGGTGATCCTCGTCCAGCGGCAGGTAGTCCGGCTGACGGTTGACGTCGGAAAAGCAGATGCCGTAAGTGGTTTCGCTTGAGGCGAATAGCACCTTTTTGACGCCGGCTCGGATGGCCGCGTCTATGACGTTGTAAGTGCCGATAGTGTTGACGCGATAGCATTCGCAGTCAGGTACGATCATGATCCGTGCAATGGCGGCAAAGTGGATGACAGCGTCGAAACCGGACATGCCTTGGCCCATGCCAAGCGCGTCGAAGTCCGCATAAGAACACATGACGTCGTGCATGTGGCCTGCGTCAGTGATGTCGTCGATGCGGTTGAAAACGCCCGGGACAGCGCAGGGCGCAAGATCGACGTTCAGCACTCGATGTCCACAGGCGATCAGGTGTGCAATCACGTGTCGGCCCGCTTTGCCCGCCCCACCGGTTACCAGAATGCGCATGCTGTTTCTCCCCCTTTGCTTTCTCTCGTATCTAGCCTGGTGGGATCGGGGCGTTGAGATGAAAGCCATTGCATCAGACGCGTGGATCGGGTGACCTGCATTAGTAAGCAAGGAGGAGAACGCGTATGCCCGTCCCAACCAATCCGATTAAAGCTGGCCTGAATGAGGGGCGTCGCCAGATGGGCCTTTGGATCGCATTGGCGCATGCGACGTCAGCAGAGATCGCGTCGCGAGCGGGGTTTGATTTCTGTCTGATTGACGGGGAACACGCGCCTAATGATATCCCGCTGGTGTTGGATCAGGTGCGGGCGATCGGCAACGGATCAGCTGCGGTCGCCGCACGGGTGCCGGTTGGTGATACCCGGATTATCAAACAATATCTGGATCTTGGCATACAGACGCTTATTGTGCCGATGATTGATACAGCAGTACAGGCACGCGACATGGTAAGCGCGACGCGCTATCCTCCGGATGGTATTCGCGGCGTTGGTGCGGCGATGGCGCGGGCCTCAAATTTTGGCGAGATAGCAGATGTTACGACCACCGCGAACGCCCAGATTTGTCTGTTCGTACAGGCCGAAAGCAAGAAGTCGGTCGAAAACATCGACGAGATAGCAGGCGTGGACGGTGTGGATGGTGTGTTCATCGGCCCGGCCGATTTGGCCGCTGACATGGGGCTTCCGGGTCAGACCGGTCATGCGGAAGTGCAGGCTGTGGTGAAGCATTGCTTTGATCGCATCCATGCGGCGGGCAAGAAGGTTGGCATCATTGCTTTTGACGATGCTCAGGTGCGCATCTACGTAGACAACGGCGCGGATTTCGTGGCCGTGGGGGGGGATACCGCGCTTTTGGCTAAAGCAATCCGGGGCGCTGCGGCGTTTGCGGACGAACTTCGCGCGCTTTAGGACGCAAAATATAGCCTGAAAATGGTGCGTCGGCACAAATAGGGCTTTCCGAACGCCTCAACCCATGCGATATGGACGCGCCAAACGAACCCTCCCGAGGAGTGACCCCATGGAGATTCGCGAGGCCCTGACCTTCGACGATGTTTTGCTAGTTCCAAGCGCGTCCAGCGTGCTGCCATCGACGGCTGATACCCGCACGATGGTGACAAGATCCATCGCAATGAACATCCCGCTTTTAAGTTCTGCAATGGACACGGTAACCGAGGCGCGCATGGCGATTGCCATGGCACAGGCCGGTGGTATCGGCGTCATCCATCGCAACCTCGATATCGAGGAACAGTCCCGCGAAGTGCGGCGTGTGAAGCGATTTGAAAGCGGCATTGTCTATAATCCGATCACTCTGACACCAGATCAGACCCTGGCGGACGCCAAGGCGCTTCAGCAACGCTATAATGTGACCGGCTTTCCGGTGGTAGACGCCTCGGACCGCGTCGTCGGGATCGTCACGAACCGCGATATGCGGTTTGCGCAGGATGACAAGACGCCCGTGAAGGCGATGATGACGACAAATAATCTGGCTATCCTGACTGAACCCGCCGATCTTGATGAGGCCCGCAGCCTGATGCAGGCGCGCCGGATCGAGAAGTTGCTGGTAACAGAC
>NZ_JBVCWP010000067.1:0-16081 GCF_057460485.1 Boseongicola sp. | reverse complement strand
GGACATGTTCGCGGTCGCACCTGCATCAGCTTCCAGTTGTGCGCCGAATCGGTGGATACCGAAGCCGAAACCCACAGTGAACAATGCCTCTCCGATCAGCCTTTTGTCTCTGTTCTTGCTAAAGATCGCGCGGTCAAACTTTTTCGCACCAACTTTGCAATTCGCCGCGAGGAACAGTGTGATCTTGTCGGCTTTGATGCGGCCTAGCGCTGCTCTCAAGACGACACGGGTCTTTCTATTCGCCTTGCGGGCGCGGGCCATCGGGCAGTGTTTGCGCCACTTCCCGACGGTCATCACACCAGCGCCGCGCGCCTGCGCGGCGTCCGACGATCTGTTCGACATCGCACGCAGCACGGCCCTGTTTCTAAGACGACGTCATGGAGCGACCTCAATCGACCTGGTCGAGATCATGTATCCGCGTGACCGAGGCCGCCTTTTGCGCCATCTGGTGGCCGGAACCTGCGAACCCCGCGATATCTCGCGCCTTTTGGCGGCCCTTGTTGCGGAACGGCAGGCCGGGCTGTCGCAGGAATTGACCCTGCTTGAGGCAAAACTGCGCCGGCGCCGGGCTTTCTGCCCTTCCACGCCCAACCCTCTGGGCATCATGTGCTCGCCACGCGTCTCGCTGGTTTAGGCAAGACAAGCGCCCGCGCGCCCTCACCGGCCAGCGGACAAGCGTCTTCGGCTTTTGCCTGACCGCGCTTCACGACCATGCAGGATACTGTCAGCCTGGAATCTGGTTACAAACCGGCGGCCTGTTCGGCCAAAGCGTTCGAAATGGTACCGTTTCAGGTGGTGCAGATTTGCCGAACGGGCGGAAGAAGAAACCGGGCGAGTTGCATTGCAAAGGTGGATCGGCGAAAAAAAACCAACGGCAGGGGACGGTGGGGATGATGACCACCCTGTATCGTAACCGAGGGTCGTCCGGCATGCCGGTTCGGCCGTCAAAGCATGTAAGAGGTCTGAGTGTCTGAACTTAAAAGGCAAGTAACCAAAGCTATCTTCCCCGTTGCTGGACTTGGAACGCGCTTCCTTCCCGCCACAAAGTCTGTCCCCAAAGAAATCATGACGCTGGTCGACCGGCCGTTGATCCAATACGCGATCGATGAAGCCCGCGCTGCCGGTATCACAGAATTTATCTTCGTCACCTCGCGCGGCAAAAACGCGCTTGAGGATTACTTCGATCATGCGCCCCAACTTGAGGACTCGCTCGAGAAGTCAGGCAAGCACGAGCTTCTGGAATCGCTGAAATCCACAAATATGGAAAGCGGCGCAATCGCCTATATACGTCAGCACAAGCCAATGGGCCTTGGCCATGCCGTCTGGTGTGCGCGCAGGCTGATCGGCGACGAACCCTTCGCGGTGATCCTGCCCGACGATGTAATCTCTGCCGAAAAACCGTGCCTGCAACAGATGGTCGAGGCCTATCAGGAGACCGGCGGCAGTATGGTTGCTACCATGCAAGTCCCGAAGGAAAAGGCATCTTCCTATGGCATCCTCGACGTAGAATCCGAAATCGGCTCACTGGTATCGGTTCGGGGTATGGTCGAAAAACCAAAAGTCGCTGACGCCCCGTCCAATCTTGCAGTGATCGGTCGCTATATCCTGACCCCGGATGTGCTGGAGACCTTGAACCGTCAAAAATCCGGCGCGGGTGGTGAAATCCAATTGACCGACGCTATTGCCGAAGAAATGGACGCCAAACGCAAAGTCTATGCCCTGAAATTCGAAGGTCAGCGCTTTGATTGCGGCTCGAAGGCTGGTTTTCTGCAGGCTACCGTTAGTTTTGCCCTTGCACGAGAAGAATTGCAGGACGAGTTTGCCGCATACCTTCGCGACATATCTCCATTGATCCGCGCGGCCTAGTAGTAATAAGAATCCGAAATCTGAAGTAAGTAGGCGCTCAAATTTGGCTACCCCCGTCCTTGATCTTAGCAGGACTTTCTCGCGACTTGGTCCGCACGCTGCGACTGGTATTGACCGGGTGGAGCGTGCGTACCTTCATGAAACGATCCGTCGCGGTGGCTGGGCGCTGATCCGCACACCGCGCGGTTTCCTGATGTTCGAACCAGACCGCCTGCCGCGTCTGCCGGACTACCTTGAGCGCGATGACCTTGATGGAGCTGATCTGGCCTCGACGATCCGGGCAATTGCCTCATCTCGCTCGTCAAGCCTGTCGATCCGCAAGATCATGTGGCGGATGCCGAACGGGCTTGCCTACATCAACGTCGGCCACACAAACTTGAATTCGCAGACCTTCCGCGCGATGATGGAGATGCCTGACAACCGCAAGATCGTGATGATCCACGACACGATCCCGGTCGATTTCCCCGAGTACCAAACCGAAGCCAGTCGTGCGAAATACATCGAGCGTCTCACCGCGACGATAAACTACGCCAACCACATCATCGTGCCGTCTGACGAAGTGCGCGAAAACATCGAGCGTCGTATGGTTGGCACTGGCCATCGCGTGCCGGTCACGGTCTCGCCGCTTGGCATCGATGTTGGCGGGCAGCCGGCAACACCGGCGAAAAGTGACAAGCCCTACTTCGTTATTCTTGGCACGATCGAACCACGCAAGAACCACAAACTTCTTTTCGACATCTGGGACCGGATGCACCGCAAGATGGACGCAAGCCGTATCCCCGACCTGCGGATCATCGGCGCGCGTGGTTCGAAAAACCCGGCCGTCTTTGACTGGCTCGATAATTCGCCACACGTCGGCAGGACCGTGTTCGAACTGGGTTCGCTCGCCGATAAAGAAATGAAGGCGCAACTTGCCGGAGCAACCGCACTGTTGTTCCCAAGCCATGCCGAGGGCTTCGGTCTCCCCCCGTTTGAGGCGACAGCGCTTGGCGTTCCGTCGATTTCTGCGCCTCTGCGCACGGTAGAGTTGTTTCTGGGCGACATGCCTATTTACGCAGATCCAGCCGATATGTATCAATGGTTCCAGGCCATACGGGGGTTGGCCACTGAAGACTTGGCGCAAAGGACGAAACGCCGCGCTGAATTGCTCGCTTATGGGCTGCCAACGTGGGAAAAACACTTCGACCGTGTCTTCGAACTAATTTAATCGCTGCGCCCCATTTCGGGTCCCGTCGGAAGCAGTCAAGCTGGTTCACAGCCTGCGCCGGTAGGCGGCCCACCTGCAAAAGTGCGAAACACGCCTTTTGGATCTTCTGTGCGAACGGCGCACCTGTGCTTGGGTCCGTGTCTCGACCCTTGCCGAGGTGCTGGAAGCCCCTCGCCGAACCTTAGCGGTCCGTTTTAAAGATCCCTTGGTGCCGGGGGCGTCCGCCTTTGACCGTGATGGAGGCGCTTCGCGACATGAACCACCTTGCCACCTTCCTGCAAGACCTGGGCAGTAGGGGTATCAACCCGCATACAGCCGGACCGATCGCAGGGGTCGAAGCTCCGCATGAATTTCACCATTGGGTTGTCCTCGGCGGAATGCGCAACGGCTCGAACCTTTTGGAAGAACACCTCGCTGCGTTCCCCGACATCACCGTCCAGGGTGACCTCTTCGTCCCGCACTTCTTCGGCCACCCCAAGCAGATCTTGCAATTCGGTCCATCCATGACCGCGCGCGAATCCGATCCGGTTCGCGTCACCGAAGCCATGCAGCCCACCGGCGAAGGCATGCCGGGCTTCGGCTGCTCTATGACCATGGGCCCCACGTGTCGTGAACACCCTATAGCTGCCAAGATCATCCTCACGCGCCGCCCCATCGACAGCTAAGTAACGCTGAAGGTGGCTCGCAAAACGGCGCAAGGTTGGTTCGGAGGCCTGACCGCCGCACGCGCTGCAAAAGTGCAGTTAGACGGCAATGATTATGCTGATTTTCTGAACACTCTGGCGTCATTTCAGACCAACCTTGCCCGGTTCCTTCAAACCACCGGACAGACCGCGCTTCACATCGACTAAGACGATCTGTCTGACGCCGATCTGATCGACCGATATGGTGTGCCGCTGTTCCCAAACGGATCAGACACAGCATGGAGCCCCGCCAACCAACGCGCGGCGTTTCTGGTGTTCCCCGGTTTTCTCAAGGGTAATCTGGGCGGACCGACGCCGCTTCGGGTCGACACCACACGGGCCAATCAGGGCATTTTGCTGCAAGCGATCACCGACTTCGCACTTCCAGATCGCGTGATCCGTGAAGACGCCCTCGCAACAGGTCTGAGCGATATCACAAAGGAAGCGGGCGTCACCGGCCCACCTGCCCAAAGCGAATTCTCAGCGTCCACACCCTTCGCGCTGGCCGATGTCCGCGACGCGGCGCTCGACGGCGCAACCCGCGCCACCGACCAGCGCGATTTCATGACGTTTGGGTTTGACCGCTGGGAGCCGCCTCAGGCGGCTTGAACGTTCCGCGTTTCCGTCAGAATCGTGTGCAACGTCGCGGGGTCGTTGTTCGCGCGAAGTTTTGCACAAATATTTGCGTCCCGCATCGTTCGCGAGACCAACGCCAGAGCCTTCAAGTGCTCAACGCCTGCGTCTTCGGGCGCCAGAAGCGCGAAGACCAGATCGACTGGTTGACGGTCGACCGAACCGAAATCTAGCGATTTCTCTAGCCGGATGAAGATCCCAAACACGTCGTCAACATCCCGCAGCCGCGCATGCGGAAGGGCTACACCGTGACCCACACCGGTCGGCCCAAGGTTCTCGCGCTCCTGAAGGGCGGAACAGACATCGGTTAGGTTAAGACCGCTGACGCTGTTCGCAACGTCAGCAATCTCCTGAAACAGGCGCTTTTTGCTTGTCGCACCATGCAAAGCTTTCACTGCGTCCGAACGCAGAATTGTAGCCAGTTCCATTACGCTTCGTATCCCCTGGGGCTTTGCCTAAAACATGGCGCGGTCCGCTTGTCTTTAGTCCGGGTCAATCCACCCGATATTTCCGTCATCGCGGCGATAGACGATATTGACGCCGGTGTCCTGCTTCTCGTTGCGGAAGACCAACACCGGAGCCCCTGCCAATTCCATTTGCATCACAGCTTCGCCGACAGATAGCCAAGGTATCTTAACCTCCATCTCGGCAATGATCATAGGCTGAAGGGTCTCAGGTTCTAATTCTTCCGGTTCATCAGATGCGGCGAGGATATACGAGGAGCCTTGCAATAGTTCAACCGGAGTCGTGCGATCTTTGTGGTGATCTTTCAGCCTCCGCTTGTATCGCCGAAGCTGTTTCTCCATTTTTTCGGAGCAGCCATCGAAAGAAGCATAGATTTCAGTCGCACGCGCCTTGGCTTGTGCTGTCAGTCCGGTGGAGAGGTGTACCGTCGCCTCACAGACATATTCGTGAGCATCGCGTGAAAATACGATGGACGCATCTGTGGGCCGCCCGGCATATTTTTCAATAACTTCAGTCAGATTGTCCTTCACATGGGTTTGAAGAGCTTCGCCAATGTCGATCTGCTTGCCGGTAATCTGATAGCGCATACGGGTCTCCCTATGGACAGTTGAAAGTCGTCTAAAACCCCTAAAACAGGGGCTTAAACAGGTCGTTAATTGTTGGAGGATAGCCGAAAGCCGTCCGCAGTTTCGGCGGCTGGTTCGGGCAGTTATGCAAGGACATTTGGTCCATCATTAGCCTTATTTGGCGATAAATCAGCGTTCGCTGTCAATGGTTGGATTGCGTGTTTCAAACGATTCGGAAGCTATCGCCAAGGTACACACGCTTCACTTTCTCGTCCGCAACCACCTCTTCTGCCGTGCCACTCATCAAGACTTCACCGTTATGAAGAATATAAGCGCGGTCCACAATTTCAAGCGTTTCACGGACGTTATGATCGGTGATCAACACGCCAATACCGCGTTCTTTAAGATCTATTACAAGATCGCGGATGTCGCCAACGGCAATCGGGTCCACTCCGGGAAACGGCTCGTCCAACAACAGATATTTTGGGTTCGCGGCCAGACTGCGCGCTATCTCGCACCGTCGCCGTTCACCGCCGGACAAAGCAACCGAAGGGGTGCGGCGCAGGTGCGCGATTGAGAACTCGTTCAACAACTGATCAAGCCGCTCACGCCGCTTCGTCCGGTCTTTCTCAACAATCTCAAGGATCGCAAGAATGTTGTCTTCGACGCTAAGCCCCTGAAAAATAGATCTTTCCTGAGGCAAATAGCCAATACCTAGCTTTGCGCGTCGGTACATCGGAAAGGTCGATACGTCCTGTCCATCAATCAAAACCTGCCCGCCGTCCGGCATTACGAGGCCCGCGATACAATAAAAACACGTTGTCTTGCCTGATCCGTTCGGCCCCAAAAGCGCGACGACCTCGCCTCGTCTCAACTCAAGACTAACGTCGCGGATAACCGGCCGTTTGCGATAGGATTTGCGCAAATTCCGAATCTTCAGACCCTGATCGCCCTCCGCAACTAAGAGGTTGGGCACCATCAGTTGTTGCCTCCACCGATCACAGTGCGCACGCGGCCTTCCATGCGCCCGCTGCCCGCTGCCAGATCAATCACCAGCTTTTCGCCGGAAATCGCCGTTTGCCCTTGGGTCAAAAGCACGTTGCCCGTCAAAGTCACGGTCCCGCCTTCAATCGAATAATCTGCTGTTTCTGCCTCAGCCGCATCCGTCGCCGTCACAAAGGTCACGCCACCGGATGCTACAAGCCGTGCAATTCCGTTTGTACTGCCGCTGTCGCCTGTCGCGTAAACGATGACAACCTTGCCGGCCGACATCCGCACATCCCCTTGAACGACAAGAACATTACCATCGAAAATCGCCTCGCCGCTGCCCTGATCTACGCTCAGTTCATCGGCAGAAACCTCCACCGGCAAACCGCTGTCATATGCACCAGTGCTCAGCGCAATAGACGTGCCTTGCGCCACAAGGGCTGCGGGAAAACTTAGCAAAACGGCAAGGACGAACAGAAAACGGGTCACGCGTGGCGGCTCCTTAAGGTTGCGGTTCGTATATCAGGCGAACGCTATCTTTGAAAACAAGAACATAGGCGCCATTCGCTGCGTTTCGGTCAAGCCCCATGGCCCCTGCGGTAATCCGCCCTCCAGGTCCGGTCGCCTCAACAGCTTCGCCGGTCGCCACCCGAACCTCGTCATACCGGGTCACAATATTCGCACTTTCAACCGTATACCCAATTGAACTTTCCAAGCGCGCGCCACCCTGCAAAAGCACCACCTTGGCGGCCATATCAATCGTACCTTCCGGGCTGGTGATGCGGACTGATGTCCCGCCCGGCAGATCAATGGTTGCCTCCAATTCGGTCCCGATAACCTCGTTGCGGATACTTTCACCCGGACGGATCGCCGCCGCACTTATCGACAAGGCCGCACCGTCCGGCGTCACTCCGCCAAACGACGGCCGCGTGATCCCCTGATCACGCAAAAGCTGTTCCACATCCACATCTGCGTAAGGAATAGCAGCCTCCGGATCGAGCGCTTTCGCCAGCAAGAAAAGCGTTGATAATATAGCCAGTGCCGCCAAAGGCAGCGCCACTTTCAGCCAGAGAACCAGCCGCGAATATGAATTATCAACCGAAGCCATCTTACTGCTCATATAAGGACTGAACTGACGATTAGAAACCGGCAAGCGCCGCTATGGTCGCCTTCCCGCCGATCGGCTGTTTCTGTGGATTTAAAAATCCTCGGTGGAGGTCCGCCAAAGGGGGCCGGAGCAGACACCCCCTCCATCGCCGCGGTCAATGCGAGAAAATATCAATCTCAGGCCAACCCGCCAGATCAAGCTGCGCCCGCGTCGGCAGAAAATCAAAGGCCGCCTGCGCCAAATCCATACGCCCTTCGCGTTCAAGACGTTCGTTCAGCTTGTCGCGCATGGCATGAAGATAAAGCACATCGGACGCTGCATAATTCAACTGCGCCTCGCTCAATTCAGGCGCGCCCCAATCGCTCATCTGTTGCAGCTTCGAAATATCGATGCTCAAAAGCTCATCCAGCAGATTCTTCAGCCCGTGACGATCCGTGTAGGTCCGTATCAGCTTCGAGGCGATCTTGGTGCAATACACCGGCGCCGTAAGCGCCCCGAATGCGTGAAACATCGCGGCAATATCAAAGCGTCCGAAATGAAACAGCTTCAGAACCTCGGGATCGGTCAACAAACGCTCCAAATTCGGCGCGCTGGTCTGCCCCTTGGCGATCTGCACCAGATGCGCATTCCCATCGCCACCCGACAGCTGCACCAGACAGAGACGATCGCGATGCGGGTTAAGCCCCATCGTCTCGCAATCGATGGCAACCATGTCGCCCAGATCCAGATCGTCTGGCAGATCGCCCTGATACAAAGTGTTCGTCATAACGTCCTCACTTGGGGATGCGCGTGCGCAGGAACAGATAAAGCGGTAGACCACAGCTAACGCCAATGCACCATGTCGCCGGGATGCCCCAAAGCGCCAGCCAGTTCTTGCGCACCACGGTTTCCGCGATGATCCACACGGTCAAAGCAATCGCCGCAATCGTCAGATCCCAGGTCAGCCCGGTGGTTGACGCATTCACGTACCACGCATCAATCAAACCGCTAAGTCCGGTGCCGGTTTCGCGCATATAGGTTACGAAATAGTACATCGGGTGGATTGCGCCCCAAACAGCAAGCGCTAGATAAACCATTCTCAGGGCCGACATCTACAGCGTTCCCCGGACACCGATTTTCGCTTCACCACTGACAGTGATCCCGCCCGAAACAGGCTCTGGATCCCCGTCAACACCGCAAGCGGCCAGAACCAGAAACGCCAGCGCCAGAATTGGTCTCATCCGCTCACCTCAACGCGTGCGCCACTGACATTTCCGGAAACGGTTGGCGAAACGCTCATCCCGCCGCTGCCGAATGTCGCGCCGATGCCAAGTTGCGGGTTTTCACAGGCCGCCGTCACGAGAACGGCCAAGAGGATTGCAAGCTTTCTCATCATACCAGACGTTCCTTCCAGCGTTTTATCTGCGCACGCACCTGATCGGGTGCAGTGCCTCCATAAGATGTGCGACTTCTCACCGAATTGTCCACGCCAAGGACGTCAAACACACCTTCTGTGATCGCGTCATGAGCGGATTTCATCTGATCCAGCGTCAGATCCGGCAGATCACAGCCCTGTTTCTCGGCCATCGCCACCAAACGTCCGGTCACGTGATGCGCATCGCGAAACGGCAACCCCGCTTCGCGCACCAACCAGTCGGCAAGGTCGGTGGCCGTCGAAAACCCAGAGGCCGCAGCAATGCGTAAAGGCGCCTCGTTCGCACGCATATCTCTGACCATGCCCTCCATCGCCGCTAGGGCAAGCATTAGACTGTCGGCAGCATCAAAGACCTGCTCTTTGTCTTCCTGCATGTCTTTTGAATAGGTCAGCGGAAGCCCCTTCATCACGGTGAACAACCCGACAGTTGCCCCAAGAATCCGCCCGATCTTCGCTCGGACAAGCTCGGCTGCGTCCGGATTTTTCTTTTGCGGCATGATGGATGACCCGGTCGAAAACCGGTCCGACATGACCACGAAACGAAACTGCGCCGACGACCAGATCACCAGTTCCTCGGCAAACCGGGAAAGATGCATCGCACAAATCGTAGAAGCCGAAAGATACTCCAATGCAAAATCACGATCCGCCACTGCATCCAGCGAATTCGCGGCCGGGCGGTCAAAGCCAAGTGCCTTCGCTGTCATCTCGCGATCTATCGGGAAAGACGTGCCCGCCAAAGCAGCCGCGCCGAGAGGCGACTCGTTCATCCGTGCCCGCGCATCCGAAAACCGCGACGCATCCCGACCCAGCATTTCAACGTAAGCCATCATGTGATGGCCCCACGTCACAGGCTGCGCTGTCTGCAAATGCGTGAACCCCGGCATCACCCAGTCGGCACCCGCTTCGGCCTGCGACAAAAGCGCCTTCTGCAACGCTTCGATCCCCATGATCGCGCCATCGCACTGATCGCGCACCCACATCCGAAAATCGAGAGCTACCTGATCGTTCCGGCTGCGGCCCGTATGCAAGCGCCCCGCAGGTTCCCCGATCAAATCCTTCAGGCGCGCCTCGACATTCATGTGAATGTCTTCCAGCGCAGTCGAAAACTGAAATGTGCCCGTCTCAATCTCTGACAAAACCGTGAGGAGACCTTCCCGGATCGTTTCAGCGTCGCTAGGTTCGATGATGCCCGTGGCCGCCAACATGGCGGCATGGGCGCGCGAGCCTTCGATGTCTTGGCCTGCCAGTCGTCTGTCGAACCCGATCGAGGCGTTAATTGCCTCCATGATCGCGTCCGGTCCAGCGGCAAAGCGGCCGCCCCACATCGAATTTGCGTTGTCGGTCATCAGTAATCGTCCTTCGGAGGGACCCATGCGTTATATCTCAGCCGTCCTCTACACGGCCCTCGTCCTTGGTGCAAACGCCGCCCACGCAGATATTGCGGCGGCAGAAGCGGCGCGCGAGGGGATGATGAAGAAGCTGATCTTCTCCGACCCCAAGGCTGTGTCGTCCAAGACCTTCACTGACCCATCAGGCGGCGAATTCACGCTTGCTGATTTCGAAGGCAAGCACGTGCTGGTCAACTTCTGGGCCACATGGTGCGCGCCGTGCCGCAAAGAAATGCCGATGCTGTCTGATATCCAGACCGATTTTGGCGGCGACTCATTCGAGGTCGTCACAATCGCTACAGGTCGCAACCCTCAGCCCGCCATAGACCGCTTCTTTGAGGAAATCGGCGTCGAGAACCTGCCGAAATACCTTGATCCACGCTCTGCACTGGCCCGCGACATGGCTGTCCTTGGCCTGCCAATCACGCTGATCCTCGATCCAGACGGCAACGAGATTGCCCGAATGCGCGGTGAAGCCGAATGGAACGGCGAAAGCGCTTATGCGGTGCTAGAGGCGCTTTTGCCCGAGGCGGACGGCTGAAACCGGCGCTAAAAAACCGTTTGTCGTGATTGTATTCGGGCCGTTGCCCCTTGCTCGGTCCCCACAAGCGCATCCACGTCCACAAATCCCTTTCGGGAATAGGAGGTCATACGGCTGCGCGAGCGGCCAATTTCCATCAAGGTCTGGGAGCATTCGAATTCGGGGCAGGGCGAAGTATCTTTCAAAAGACACTCATGCCGGCCCATACAGTGTTGGAATCCACACGTCATAAGGCAATATACTCAACTGGTTACAAAAACAAAAACACGGCTTAACTTTTCCAAATTAGCGCAAGATTGTGGCTTTGATTTGACAGGACTAACGAAAAGTAAACGTTACACGGCGTCCGTGGTAAATGCCCGCGCTTGCTCCGCCCTGCGCGATCCGCTTTAACCCCCCGGACCCGCATTACCCGAGACCGCATTTCTTATGTCCCAATCCCAAGGCCGCATTGTCGCGGTGCTCGGCCCAACCAACACCGGTAAGACGCACTATGCGATTGAGCGTATGCTTGCGCATCGCAGCGGCATCATTGGTCTGCCGCTTCGGCTGCTCGCGCGCGAAGTTTATGACCGCATCGTTGCGATCCGGGGCCCGTCGTTCGTCGCCCTGGTCACCGGGGAAGAACGCATCGTCCCGGACCGCACGCAGTATTGGGTCTGTACCGTTGAGGCGATGCCCGAAGGCATCGGCGTGGATTTCCTCGCCGTGGACGAAATCCAGCTCTGCGCCGACCCCGAACGTGGCCACGTCTTCACCGACCGCCTTTTGCGCGCGCGCGGCCTGCACGAGACGCTCTTCATGGGCTCTGACACCATGCGAAGCGCTATCGCAGCGCTTGAGCCAAAGGCGCACTTCAACCGCCGGGAACGCTTCTCCGAACTGACCTACACCGGCTCAAAGAAAATCAGCCGCATGCCTCCCCGCGCCGCAATCGTCGGCTTCTCGGTCGACAACGTCTATGCCATCGCAGAACTGCTCAAGCGCCAAAAGGGCGGCGCAGCGGTCGTCATGGGCGCGCTGTCCCCCCGCACCCGCAACGCACAGGTCGAAATGTATCAAAACGGCGAGGTCGACTACCTCGTTGCCACCGACGCCATCGGCATGGGTCTGAACCTCGACATCACCCACGTCGCGTTCTCGGGCTTGCGGAAATTTGACGGCCGCCGGATGCGGCAACTCCAGCCCAACGAACTAGCGCAAATCGCCGGCCGCGCGGGCCGCTACATGACGTCAGGGACCTTCGGCGTCACCGGCGAAGCGCCCCCTCTGCAAGACGATGTGGTCAAAGCAATCACCGCCCACAACTTCACCCCGCTCAAAAAACTCCAATGGCGCAACACCTCGCTGCAATTCGGCTCAATCAGTCATCTCGTTGCCTCGCTGGAAGTCGCGGCCGAAGACGAATGGCTCGTCCGTGCGCGCGAAGCTGACGACCTGATGACGCTCAAGACCCTGGCCGAAGTGGCCGAAGTCAGCGCCCGTGCCAGCGACGGAGAATCGGTCAGGCTTTTGTGGGATGTCTGCCGCATCCCCGATTTTCGCGGTATCAGCCACCAGGAACACGCCCAGCTTCTTGAGCGCATCTTCGGGTACCTGCACGAACTGGGGCGCGTCCCCGACGACTGGCTTGCACGGCAAATCAACCGTATCGACCGCACCGACGGCGATATCGATACCCTGTCGAAACGGCTGGCCTATATCCGCACTTGGACCTATGTGGCGCAGCGGAACGGGTGGTGTTCGGACGAAAGTCATTGGCGTGACGCCACGCGCGCTGTAGAAGATCGCCTGTCGGATGCGCTTCATACCGCTCTGACGCAGAGATTTGTCGACCGGCGGACGTCTGTTCTGCTTCGCCGGTTGAAACAGAAGGAGGGCCTGGTGGCCAAAGTTAACGATAAGGGTGAAGTCACAGTCGAGGACCAGTTCGTCGGCCGTATCGAAGGATTCCGCTTCCATCAGGACGCCACGGCAACCGGGGACGAAGCGAAGACCGTCCGCTCTGCCGCCATTCAGGCGCTCCAGCCTGAATTCCATCTCCGCGCCGACCGTTTCTACAACGCACCGGACACCGAGATGGACTTCACCGAACAAGGCGGTCTCATGTGGGGCGAACACGCGATCGGCAAACTGGTCGCCGGGGATGACGCGATGAAGCCGCGTGCGCAGGCCTTCGTCGATGACGAAGCCGGCCCAGACGTGGCCGAAAAGGTCCAGCGCCGCCTCCAGCACTTCATCGACCGCAAAGTTGCCGCGCTGTTTGAGCCGCTGATGAACATCCAGCGTGACGAAACGCTGACTGGCCTCGCACGGGGCTTCGGTTTCCGCATGGTCGAGAATTTCGGCGTCGTCGACCGCCGCGATGCGGCCGATGACGTGAAAGCGCTCGATCAGGATGCGCGCTCGGTTTTGCGCAAGCACGGCGTGCGCTTTGGCCAGTTTACGGTCTTCATGCCGCTTCTGCTTAAACCCGCCCAGACGCGGCTTCGGCTTGTTCTCTGGTCGCTTGCCAACAACCTTGATGAATTCCCCGAAAGCCCGCCACCGGGCCTTGTGACTATCCCGACCGCGAAAGGCACGCCTGCCAATCACGCGCTGATGGCTGGCTACAAACAGGCAGGTGAACGCTCGATCCGCATCGATATGCTGGAACGTCTTGCGGATATGCTGCGCAAAGAAGACAGCCGTGGCGGTTTTGAAGCCAACCCCGACATGCTTTCGATCACCGGCATGACGCTTGAGCAATTCGCCAAACTGATGGAAGGCCTAGGCTACAGCGCTGTGCGCGGAACGCGCGAAAAGGTCAAGGTCGTCGTTACCCCAAGCGAAGAAGCATCGGTTGAAACGTCCGCAGAATCGCCTGTGGAAACGCCCGCAGCC
Organism: Boseongicola sp.; assembly: GCF_057460485.1. Taxonomy (NCBI): domain Bacteria; kingdom Pseudomonadati; phylum Pseudomonadota; class Alphaproteobacteria; order Rhodobacterales; family Paracoccaceae; genus Boseongicola; species Boseongicola sp. The sequence continues at coordinate 2,340 of NZ_JBVCWP010000067.1, read as the reverse complement.
GAGGCTGAAGACACCTCAGAAGCTGCCCCAGAGACTGCCTCGCCTGAAGAGCCAGCAGCAGTTGAACCGGTTGGCGAACAAGCACCGGCAGAAACAGCAGAACCAGCAGCCGAAACCCTGGAAAAACCAGCCGAAGACACTCTAGATGTCTTCTATACCTTCGCCTGGAGTGGCAATCGTGGCCGCCAGCAACAGCAGCAAGAACGCCAAGGTGGACGTCCACAAGGCAAACCTGGTGGCAAATCCGGCGGAAAGCCGAAGGGAAAAGGCAAACCACGCGGCAAAGACGGTGCAAACGCAGTTCGCAATTTCGAGGCGCGGCCCCCGCGTAAAGAAAAAGCCATCGACCCGGATAACCCGTTTGCTCAGGCCCTGATGGGTCTGACGGGTAAGAAAAACTGACCGAAGCAGGCGCGACGCAGCGCTTAGACAAATGGCTTTGGCACGCGCGATTTTTTAAAACGCGCGGGCTGGCGACAAAGTTGGTCTCGGCGGGTCGTGTCCGCGTCGACGGGGATCGCGTTTCAAAGCCAAGTTACGGACTGCGCCCCGGCCTGACCCTGACTTTTCCACAATCACGCCGTGTGCGAGTGATCCGGGTGGAGGCACTCTCGACCCGACGCGGCCCAGCGCCCGAAGCCCAGGCGCTCTACACCGATTTGACCCCACCAGAAGACCCTGTTCCGCAAAACCCGCGTTTCCAGGGAAAGGGTCGCCCGACTGGGAAAGATCGTCGCAATGAACGCCTTTACCGCGATGGTCCGCTTGAATGAATTTCCACGCTGGGCTAGGCAGCTACGGTATTCTTTATGAGACCGTTTTATGACCTACATCGTCAATGACAGCTGCATTGCCTGCAAATATACCGACTGCGTCGAGGTATGCCCCGTGGATTGCTTCTACGAAGGCGAAAACATGCTGGTTATCAGCCCGGAAGAATGCATCGACTGCGGCGTCTGCGAGCCAGAATGCCCGGCCGACGCAATCCGCCCGGACACAGAACCTGACATGGAAAAATGGGTCGAATTCAACCGGAAGTATTCCGAGCTGTGGCCGGTGATTATCACCAAAAAAGACCCGCTGCCTACCGCGGACGAGATGGACGGCAAGCCAGGTAAGATGGACGTGTTCTCGGAGACTCCGGGCGAAGGCGGCTAAGTCACGCATCGGCTACCGATTCGACTTCAACCCCTGCGCGAATTGCAGCCAAACACCCAATGATGCAACGGCGTATAGCAATTTTGCCATGTGACTTGGAAATGGGTCATTTTTTTGCTATGTTAAGGAATACACAGAGCGGGATGACGCGGTCCGGGACAGGACCGTTTCAATATCACCGACATCGACAGATCGAAAGCGACGGGAGGATACATGTGTTCCCGGAGTGTTTTTGTCGTCAAATTATTTGGGGCCGAGAAGGATAAAATCTGCATGACCAAGCCAAAGAAAATGGAATTCCGTCCGAATGACTTCATTGTCTATCCTGCGCATGGCGTGGGTCAGATCATTTCGATCGAAGAACAGGACATCGCCGGCCTTATGCTGGAGCTGTTCGTGATCTCGTTCGAGAAGGACAAGATGACACTGCGCGTTCCGACAAACAAAGCCGCCGACGTGGGCATGCGGACGCTGTCGTCTCCTGACGTGGTTGCCAAAGCGATGACCACGCTGAAGGGTAAGGCCCGCGTGAAGAAGGCCATGTGGTCGCGTCGCGCCCAAGAATACGAACAGAAGATCAACTCGGGCGACCTGATCGCGATTGCTGAAGTGGTGCGCGACCTGCACCGCGCCGACGACCAGCGTGAGCAAAGCTACTCTGAGCGTCAGCTTTACGAAGCAGCAATTGAACGTCTCTCTCGCGAGATCTCGGCCGTCAGTGGTTGCGATGAACTTGATGCGCAAAGTCAGGTGAACGATGTGCTTGTAGGCCGCGCAACAGCAGCGGCATAAGCGCTTTTCGTTTTAAGACATGGATCGGCGGGACTGAAGGGTTCCGCCGGTTTTCATTTGCGCCCCTTCAGGCCGCGACCGTCTCCAGGATCCGCTCAAGCTGCGTGGTGATCTTCTTGGGGCCAACGGCTTAACGAACCGGCCCTATCGTCGCCAGACTGTCAGTCCACTCAGGGTTCCCGAACATCCCTTCGGCCGGTGCTGTCAGAAGAAAAGTTGCGGCCGGTTCTTCCCTGCCTACCCTCTCTGGTGCAGGATCAAATTTTCCTTATTTGCTTGACTAGAGCGGTTTGCGATTGATGTGAATCGAGGGGATTGAATGAACCCGCTGACGCGGGATGGGCGTCACTATTGGCGGGAATGGCCTCCTGATAGGAAGGTTCGGTTAGT
>NZ_JBVCWP010000066.1:0-16179 GCF_057460485.1 Boseongicola sp. | reverse complement strand
GCCACCCTGCGCGGCGGCGTCTACTGGCCCCACGCAGGGTACGTGACCGACCCGGCGCTCTCGTCGCAAAACCTTGCATCTGCCGCCAAACTGCATGGTGCAGAGTTCCGGATGGGCGTTGAGGTTGTTGAAATCATGCAGGAAAATGGCCGGGTTAAAGGCGTACGCCTTGCCGACGGCGAAGAAATCCACGCGCCCATAGTGATCAACGTGGCGGGGCCCGGCTCGGCCATCATCAACGAAATGGCCGGCGTCACGGGGGAAATGACCATCCAAACCCGGCCCTTGCGGCAGGAAGTCGTCCATGTCCCATCCCCCGAGGGCTTCGACTTTGAGGAAAACGGTACCATCGTTTCGGACAGTGATATCGCGCTCTATTGTCGACCCGAGCGCGGCAACCACATCCTCATTGGCTCTGAAGACCCTGAATGTGATCCCCATTATTGGACCGAAAACGATACGGACTACGATCGCAACTTCACCGATCAATGGACAACTCAGGCGCTCCGCTATGGCCAGCGTGTCCCAACCTTGGGCATCCCGTCGAAAATGCGTGGCGTCGTCGACCTTTACGATGCCTCAACCGACTGGATCCCAATCTACGACAAGACGTCTATCGCGGGCTACTACATGGCCTGCGGCACCAGCGGCAACCAATACAAAAACGCTCCCATCGCGGGTAAAATGATGGCCGCGCTCGTTGCCTATTGCGAGGCGGGAAACGACCACGACACCAATCCGCTGACCTTCCGCCTGCCTTACATCGGTAAGGACATTAACGTCGGCTTTTATTCCCGCAAACGCGAGATCAACCAGGAATCGAGCTTTTCGGTTCTGGGGTAGGGACCCCGCGTCTCATCTAAGGCCGCCGGTCCTCCTCGGCAGCCTTAGATGAGGCTAAGTCATAGAAATCTCAGGCAATCCCGACGTCGCCCCCTCAATGTAGGCAAATCCGTTGCCCCCCAAAGTCATGCGCCTGTCGTTCACTTCGGCCGCCATCGACAGACCAACGCTCACATCCCCAGTCACAGTCAAAACCAATCGCTCGACCGACAAGTTAAACACACAGGTCACTGCACGGTCCCCATCAATCCGATGTAGCGCCAAGACCGGCTCGCCCACATCCACAAACTCTGTCCGCCCACGCAGCAGGGGCGCACTTGCCCGCCGATACGCCAAAACCGCTCGGTAGTGCGCCAACACAGATCCTTCGGCCTGGCCCGACACCGCCCGCGCCCACTGAGGCGCCTTCACAGGCAACCAGGGAACGCCGTCCGTAAACCCGCCGTAGGGTGCCTGGGCGTCCCAGACCATCGGTGTGCGACACCCGTCGCGGCCCTTTACTTCGGGCCAAAATCGTAAGCCCGGCGGGTCGGTCAGCTCGTGATATTCCATCTCCGTCTGCTCAAGACCCAATTCCTCGCCCTGATAAATCCCGATCGTCCCTTCAAATGACGCCAAAAGCGCAATCGATAATTTCGCGAGCGTATCTGTATCAACACCATGCTTTGCCCACCGCGTCACGTGCCGCTCAACGTCGTGGTTCGAAAATGACCACATCGGCCAACCGTCCGAGGCCCCCTCAAAAAACGCCATCTGCGTTGTGCGAAAATGCGCAGCCGTAAAGGTCGGCCCCAAAAGGTCGAACGAATAGGCCATCTGCAAACGATCCGCCCCTTGCGTGTACTCGGCCATTACCTGCATGGACCGCTGCGACTCGCCCACTTCGCCAACCATTGCCCGCGCTTCATACTGATCGGTTAACGCGCGAAGTCGCTGCAAAAAAGCGATATTCTCAGGCTGTGTCTTGTCATAAAGATGCTCCTGCATCTCATAGGTCTCGTTGCCCAAGGCGTTCGCGCCGGTGGGCCGCGCCGGATTATCGCGCAGCTGCGCATCATGGAAATAGTAGTTAACGGTATCCAGACGGAACCCATCCACACCGCGTTCCAGCCAGAAGCGCATCGTCTCCAGCAGGAAATCCTGAACCTCTGGACAGTGCAGGTTAAAATCCGGTTGCTCGGACAAGAAGTTGTGCATGTAATATTGCCGACGGCGCGGCTCGAACGTCCATGCGGGCCCGCCAAAGTGTGATAGCCAGTTCGTCGGAGCCGTTCCGTCCGACTTTGGATCCGCCCAGACATACCAATCCGCTTTGTCATTCTTGCGGGAGGTCCTGCTTTCGACAAAAAATGGGTGCTTGGCCGAAGAATGTGACAGCACCTGATCCAAAATTACCTTCAGCCCCAGATCATGCGCCCGTGCAATCAACGCATCAAAATCCGCCAAATCCCCAAAAAGCGGATCAATGTCTGTATAATTTGAAACATCATACCCCATGTCCGCCATCGGAGACGTAAAGATCGGGCTCACCCAGATTGCATCCGCGCCGAGAGTGGCCACATGATCAAGGCGTCGGGTGATCCCCTTCAGGTCGCCGACCCCGTCACCGTCATCATCCTGAAACGATCGTGGATAGATCTGATAGACCACCGCTCCACGCCACCATTCCTGATCCAAACCCGCGTCCTCCTACACCCAGACGCCGATTTCAGGCATCTGCAAATTTTCTTCACTATTCGCGCGGTGCCCGGCGCGCACAACTCGAAAAGGATAGACGCAAAAGAAAACGCGCCCCGAACCCTCGACAAAAGTTCGCGCGCGCAGCGTCTGCGTCGCCTCTTAAGCAGATGAGGGAAGGGTAAACCGCGCGAACGCCCGCTCCGACGCAATACCGACGCAGGACAATCGCCACTTAAGACAAAAGTCGCGCGGTGGTCGTTAACGCTTCTGGAGAAACCCTTAAGTCCAAAATGGCTGGTGTCCCAGCCGCTCGCGCTGCGGCGAAAGCCTCTGGGAAGTCTTCGGTTTTTTCGATCGTCGCTCCAAACGCGCCATAGCTGCGCGCAAGGGCGGCAAAGTCCGGGTTCACCATGGTCGTGCCGGACACGCGGCCTGGATAATGCTTCTCCTGATGCATGCGAATTGTGCCGTATATCCCATTGTTATGAATAAGGATAATGACGTTCGCACGATACTGGCAAGCGGTCCCAAACTCTTGGGAAACCATCTGAAAGCACCCGTCGCCCGCAAAGCAAACCACGTCGCGATCCGGATGCCTCAGCTTTGCGGCAACGGCCGCCGGAAGCCCGTATCCCATCGATCCGGACGTCGGCGCAAGCTGCGTGCGCCAGCCCCGGAACATGTAATATCGATGCACCCAACCGGCATAATTCCCCGCCCCATTGGTGATAATCGCGCCGTCATCCAGCGTTTCGTTAAGGTGGCGGACGATGCGTTCCATTTGCACCGGTCCAGGTGTCGTAACAGGTTGCTTCCAATCAATAAAAGCGTTTCGTAAAGCCTCAATATCCACAGCACGTCCAACCTGTGATATTGCCTTAGCTGTGCTCGCCAATTGCTTGATAACAGTCGAAGATTTTGCTCCAATAGCATGCGCCGGCCAATAGACCCGCCCCAACTCATCTGAGTCGCTATGCACATGCGTCAGCCTCTGTGTCGGCATCGGCGCATCAATCAAAGTGTATCCGCCTGTCGTCATCTCCCCAAGCCGCGCGCCCAGCACAACCAGTTGGTCCGCCGCACGAACACGCGCCGCAAGGGTCGGACTTATGGCAATACCAACGTCTCCGGCATAGTTCGGATGGCGGTTGTCGATGTAGTCCTGACAGCGAAAAGACGTCCCGACAGGCACCTGCATCGCCTCGGCAAAGTTCCCCAAGGCCACACGAGCCTCCGCGTCCCAACCGCCTCCGCCGACAATAAGAAATGGTTTAGAGGAGCCCTGCAAATCTCTGATAATACGATGGATATCGGCAGTTGACGCGCCCTGTCCGACGGCTTCTGCTTTTGGCAAAACGTCCGCCGCGCAGGGGGCCGAAAGCACGTCTTCCGGCAAAGCGAGAACCACCGGACCGGGCCGCCCTGACATCGCGGTATGAAATGCACGGCTGACATATTCGGGGATGCGGTCTGTGCGATCGATCTCGGCAACCCATTTGGCCAAGGGTCCAAACATCGCCCGATAGTCGACCTCCTGAAATGCCTCGCGGTCGCGCTGATCGCTCGCGACTTGGCCGACAAACAATACCATCGGCGTCGAGTCTTGGAACGCAATATGCACCCCCGCTGCCGCGTTGGTGGCCCCCGGACCCCTTGTGACAAAGGCCACACCCGGCCTGCCGGTCAATTTTCCGTCGGCCTCTGCCATCATCGCCGAGCCGCCTTCTTGCCGGTTCACGACCACGTCAATCTCGCTGTCGTACAACCCGTCCAACGCTGCCAGAAAACTTTCGCCCGGCACGCAAAAAACGCGCTCAACGCCCTGCTGCGTCAAGGCCTCGATAAGCACCGATCCGCCGTGCCGGCCACTCGGTTTGGAAATGTGATCTGTCATTTACCCGCCGTTTATTTGTTTGTGCCACTATGCCCGCGCGATTCCCGAAAAACACCCGAATATCGGCGAAAAGAATGAAATTGCCCGCCGCGCGGTCAAAGAGTATGCGGGGTGCATGTCGGATACATCCAAAATGGCCACTCCAAACCCCACGTTTGGGGGACAAGCACGCGCTTTGTGGACGCTTGGCATGCCGCTGGTCGCAAGCCAGTTGGCGCAGGTCGCGATCCAGACGACCGATGTGCTGATGCTTGGCTGGTATGACGTCGTGGCGCTTGCCGCTGTTTCTTTGGCGAGCCCGATCTATTTCACGATTTTTCTCGTTGGCGCAGGATTCGCTATCGGAGTCATGCCATTGGTTGCCCGAGCGGCCGGTACGGAAGATGACAGACAAGTCCGCCGTGTAACACGCATGGGGCTTTGGCTGTCTATTGCCTTCGGCATTGCGGTGATCCCTCTCTTTTTGTTTTTCGAGGCGTTTTTTCTCGCCATCGGGCAGGCGCCGGATGTGAGTGAATTGGGCGGCCTCTACATGGCCTACGCGGGTTTCGGCATCCTTCCCGCGCTGATTGTCATGGTCATGCGCAGTTATCTGTCGGCGCTTGAACTGACGCGCATCGTGCTTTTGGCCACCTTGGCTACGCTCGTTCTGAACATTGCGATAAACTATGCGTTGATCTTTGGGAACTGGGGTGCGCCCGAACTTGGCGTCGTTGGCGCAGCCATCGCTTCTGTCATCGGCCACATCTTGAGCGTTGTGATCCTTGTCGTCTATGCGCTTGTAAAGACGCCGCAACATACGCTTTTCCAGAATTTCCAACGCCCCGATTGGGAGGCGATGTCGCGGGTGTTCCACCTTGGCTGGCCCATTGGCATCACGCTTTTGTCCGAAGTGGGGCTGTTCGCTATCGCTTCTGTTATGATGGGGTGGGTCGGCACGATCGCTCTGGCGGCCCACGGTATCGCGCTTCAGATAGCCTCGATTACCTTCATGATCCACCTCGGCCTCAGTCAGGCTATCACGGTGCGCGCAGGGCGGGCATGGGGGCGCTCGGACGCGGTCATGCTGCGGCTGGCCTGTCAGGCCGCGCTGGTCCTGTCGGCGATTGCGGTCTGTGTTACGATGTTCGTTTTCCTTGTTTTTCCTGAACCTCTAATCGGCGCGTTTATCGACCCGAACGATCCGGATCGCCTCGAAATCCTTGCGGCGGGCGCCGTTTTGTTGGCGCTGGCTGCGCTGTTTCAGGCCGTGGACGCAGGGCAGGTGATGGCTCTTGGGATGCTGCGCGGCGTGCAGGATACCAAAGTTCCGATGATCATGGCGGCCTTCAGCTATTGGGTGGTCGGTGTGCCAACAAGCTACCTTTTGGGGTTCACTTTCGGCCTTGATGGCGTCGGTATCTGGCTTGGACTGTCAGTTGGCCTGGCTGTTGCGGGCATCTTGCTTCAGGCGCGCTTCTGGAGCCGTCACGCCCGCGTCTGAGGCCTAGTCGACGTCAGTGCGTAGCCATTCCATCACGTCGCCGCGTACCGATTGCACACCTGATACGCGCGCCGCGTCGATCATGGCTTTTGCCGAGCGCAGATCGACCCGCCGCAGCAGGTGCTTTACCGGGCCGATTGAGGCCGGGCGCATCGAAAGGGTCCGCAAGCCCATCGCGGCAAAGCACAACGCCTCAATGGGGCGGCCCGCGTCTTCGCCGCAAAAGCTGACAGGTGTGTTGGTTTCCGCGCAGCGCTCAACGATTTGCTCGATAAACGTCAGGTAGCTGACATTGAGCGTGTCATATCGCCGTCGAACCCGCTCGTTTTCACGGTCCGCAGCAAAGAAAAACTGCTTCAGATCATTGCCGCCGATAGAAATGAAGTCAGCCATTTCAAAGAATTGCTTTGGTGCGAACGCAAGGCTGGGCGTCTCAAGCATGGCGCCGACTTCAACCTTTTCAGGCAGGACATGCCCAAGCTTTTTCTCTCGTGCCAGCTCGTTGAAAACATGCTCACGCGCCTGCTTGAACTCGTCAAATTGAGCAACAAACGGGAACATAACCGTCAACGGTCGCCCGTTAGCCGCCCGGATCAACGCTTGCAGTTGCATCCGCATGACGCCCGGTTTGTCCAGCCCGACCCGGATGGCCCGCCAGCCAAGCGCCGGGTTCGGCTCGTCCTCGCGCTTCATATAGGGCAGCACTTTGTCCGATCCGATATCAAGCGTTCGGAAGATCACGCGCTTGCCATTCGCGGCGTCCAAGACCCGCGAGTAAATGGCTGCCAATTCACCGCGCCTTGGGACTTTCGAGCGGATCAGAAACTGCAATTCCGTTCGGAAAAGCCCGACGCCCTCGGCGCCCGAGCTGTCCAGAGACGGCAGGTCGGCGATAAGGCCCGCGTTCATATGCAGCCCAATGACTGAGCCGCATTTTGTTTGCGCAGGCAGGTTTCTAAGCCCGGAATACCGTTCCTGAGCCTTCGCCTGCATCGCGATCTTGTCGCGGAATGCATTCACCACGGTGTCGTCAGGGCGCAGGTGCACAAACCCTTGATCGCCATCGATCATGACGAGATCGCCGTTCAGCGCTTCGGTGGTGATTTTCTCAGCGTGGATGATCAGAGGAATGGCCCAGGCGCGCGCAATAATGGCCGCATGGCTGCCAACCGACCCTTGCTCAAGCACAATGCCTTTAAGGCGGTCGCGACCATAGTCCAAAAGCTCGGCCGGCCCAATGTTGCGGGCCACAAGAATGGCGGCATCGGGAAGCTCGGCGCCGGTGTCTTTGCCTTGCCCCGTCAGGGTGCGCAAAAGCCTGTTGGAGAGGTCATCAAGGTCGTGCAGTCGTTCGCGAAGGTACGCATCCGGCACTTGCGACATCCGCGTGCGCGCGGAAGATTGTTCTTTCTCAACAGAGGCTTCAGCTGAAAGTCCGGCAGCAATGTCTTCCTCCATCCGACGCAGCCAACTGCGCGAATTGGCAAACATCCTATAGGCTTCCATAACCTCGCGCTGATCTTTGTCGGCTGTCTCGTCACTGACAGAACTCAGCATGTCGTCGACTGAAATACGCAATTTATCGACCGCTTCGCGTAGGCGTTTGGTTTCGGCGACCGGGTCATCGGCGATCGGGTTTGAAACGACGACACGCGGTTCATGCAGCCAGACGTATCCCTCTGCGACGCCCTCCTGGCCGACGCCGCCGTGGAACATCGCAGGGAGGGTGTGGCGCGCGCGAAGGGCTTCGCCTTCGCCGACAAACGCGCCAAGTTCGGTCATCTCGGCCAGGACCATGGCGACGACTTCCAGCGCGTAGACTTCATCCTCGAAGAAGACACGGGCCTCTTTCGACTGAACCACCAGAACGCCCAAGCGTTCTCCAAGCCTTTGAATGGGAACGCCGCAGAAGGACGAGTACACTTCCTCACCCGTTTCTGGCATGAACCGGAAACCACGCGTTGACGGCGCATCGGCCGTGTTTACGACTTTGCCCTTGCGCGCCACGCGTCCGACAAGCCCCTCGCCAAGGCGCATCCGCGTCTTGTGGACGGCATCGGGGTTCAGGCCCTCGGTGGCACAAAGCTCAAGGGTTTCTTCGTCGCGAAACAGATAGATTGAGCAAACTTCAGTGCGCATCGACGAGCCGATCAGATGCGTAATCCGGTCCAGCCGCGCCTGACCCGCGCTGTCCTCGGCCAAGGCCTCACGCAGCCTGCCCAGCAGTTTCCGGCTTTCGCTTTCGGTCGGATCGGCCATTCATCCCGCTTGTTACAAAGGCGCGGCTTCTGCGCGCGACTTAACAACTACACCACACCTGCTGCGAAAGCGAAACGTCTAATGCCCGTCGTTCTCGCCAAGGATGCGGCGCAAAACCGAACTTCGCGAGACCTGACCAATAGAGGCTTGATTGTCGACCACCGCGACCGGCGCACCACCATCGAGAACCGATCTGATCACGTCGGCAATCTCGCCCTCGGCGGGGATCGTCCCGGTTGCGTCGTTCGTTATAGGCTCCATGACATCGCGGGCACACAAAACGCCGAGAGGGTTCATGTGTGCCACGAAGTCCGCCACGTAATCATTCGATGGGTTCGAATAAATCTCGCGTGGCGTCCCCCACTGCACGATGCGACCACCTTCCATAATAGCAATGCGATCGCCGAGTTTGAACGCCTCATCAAGGTCGTGGCTTACGAAGATGATTGTGCGGTTTAACCGCTCCTGAAGCTCCAACAACTCGTCTTGAAGGCGTGTGCGGATCAACGGATCAAGCGCTGAAAACGGCTCGTCCATCAGAAGGATAGGGGCATCCGTCACGAAGGCACGGGCAAGGCCGACGCGTTGTTGCATCCCGCCGGACAGATCACCGACTTTACGCTCCGCCCAATCCGACAGACCCACCAGCTCGAGCTGTTGATCTACTTTTTCTCGCCGGGCCTTCGGGGGCATACCACCAAACTCAAGCCCAAGCCCCACATTGTCGCGCACGGTGCGCCAAGGAAGCAGACCAAACTGCTGAAACACCATGGCGATTTTGTTAAGGCGCATGTGACGAAGCGTCTTTGCATCCGCATTTGTGACGTCCACTTGCTCGGTTCCGTCGGCCACCAGAACCCGTCCCCGACACACTGGATTGAGACCGTTCACTGCTCGCAGAAGTGTGGATTTCCCTGAGCCAGACAGCCCCATCAGCACAAGGATTTCACCCGGTTCGACCTGCAGCGAGCAGTCATGAACACCAAGGACCTGCGAGGTGCGGGTCTGGATCTCAGCACGTTCCAAGCCTTGATCCATAAGCGGCAGAGCAGCTTGAGGTGCGCCGCCGAAGACGATGGAAACATTATCAAATGTAACTGCAGCGCTCATGATTTTTCTACCCGTAACATGCGATCCAAAACAATCGCGACAACCACGATTATGAAGCCACTTTCAAAGCCAAGCGACGTATTCACCTGATTGAGCGCCCGCACCACAGGCACACCCAAACCATCCGCGCCAACCAGGGCCGCAATCACCACCATCGACAACGAAAGCATGATTGTTTGGTTTAATCCGGCCATGATCTGCGGGAAAGCGTAGGGCAACTCAACCTTCCAAAGCGTTTGGCGCGGCGTCGCTCCAAAGGCTTGTGCCGCCTCCAGCAGGGGCGCTGGTGTGGTCGAAACGCCAAGATGGGTCAGCCGGATTGGGGCGGGAAGCACGAAGATGACCGTAGCGATCAGGCCCGGCACCATGCCGATGCCAAAAAAGACAATCGCGGGAATCAGGTAGACGAATGTTGGCAGCGTCTGCATCAAATCCAGCACCGGGCGGGCCCATCCGTAAAGCCGGGGCCGGTGGGCCATCGCGATGCCAATTGGCACGCCGACGCCCATGCAGACGACACAGGCTGACAAAACAAGCGTCAGGCTTTCGGTGGTTTCCTCCCAATAGCCTTGGTTCAGGATGAACATGAACCCCAACAAGGTAAGCAGCGCGGGTTTCCAGCTTTTTTGAAGGACGTAAGTTATTGCCATGAATATGAGGATAATGAAAAACGGGTTCGGCGTTTGTAGGACCCAAAGGATCCCGTCGATCATCGCTTCCAGCATGTCAGACAACGCGTCGAAGAACACCGCACCGTTGGCTTGCAGCCAGTCAAAGACCGCCGCCGCAGCCTTTCCGACTGGTATCTTATTTTCTGTTAACCATTCCATTGGACACTGTCCCTCCGATGACTACTTTGGCGCGGACAACGGCAATTGAAAAGACAAGATAAGGCAGGGACACGATGATAGATTTCTTCACGTGGACAACACCGAACGGACGCAAGGTCTCAATTCTGCTCGAGGAACTCGGCATCGACTATGAAGTTCACGGCGTTAATCTTGGGGACGGCGAGCAGAAAAGTCCTGAGTTCCTCGCGCTTTCGCCAAATGGCAAGATCCCGGCCATCCGCGATCGCCAGACGGGGCAGACCGTTATGGAAAGCGGCGCCATCATGCTTTGGCTGGCAGAGAAAGAAGGCCGTTTCCTTGGCGCGCCCGACGATCGGGGCAATGTGTTGGAGTGGCTGATGTGGCAGATGTCCGCGCAGGGGCCGACGCTGGGGCGCATTCATCAGTTTGTGCGGTATGGAAAATCGATTGGCGAGCCCGCCGAGACCTTGTTCCGCGCCGAGGGCGCACGCATCTACGCGGTGCTGAACGACCGGCTAAAGTCGCGCGATTATGTCGCCGGATCGGGGCATGGCGTCTAAACCATTGCTGATATGGCGATCTGGCCGTGGGTTTCGCGCTATGCCTGGCACGAAACCGATTTGCACGATTACCCAGAGGTGCTGAAATGGTACCGCCGGCTCGCAGAGCGGCCGGCGGTCCAGCGCGGATATCAAATTCCGCACTTTGTAAACGATATTCCCGTCCCTTAGAGGCCGAGAACGCCTTTGACTGCAGCCATGCCATCGCCGCCGTCTTTGGCAGTGACGCCATCAAGCCAGCCATCAAGGACCTCTGAGTTGGCTGTGAGCCATGTGGCTGCAGCGTCTGCAGGATCCGCGCCGTCGTCAAGGATTGCCCCCATGATCTCGTTTTCCATCGCTAGCGAGAACTCAAGGTTTTGCAACAGCTTACCAACGTTCGGGCAGGCATCAGAGTACCCTGCGGATGTGTTGGTGAACACGGACGCGCCGCCGAGGTTTGGGCCGAACCAGTCATCGCCACCTTCAAGATAAGTCAAATCGAAGTTCGCATTCATCGGATGCGGCTCCCAGCCGAGGAAGACAACAGGTTCCCCACGACGGTCCGCACGCGCGACCTGCGCCAGCATGCCTTGCTCGGAGCTTTCAACGACTTCAAATCCATCAAGACCGAAGGCGTTCTGGTCGATCATTTCCAGGATCAGACGGTTGCCATCATTGCCGGGTTCGATGCCGTAGATCTCGCCTTCAAGCGCTTCTTTCTGGGCGGCAATCGCGCCGAAGCTGGTAATGCCGAGCTCTGCTGCAACCTTGTTCACGGCCAAGGTATACTTGGCGCCATCAAGATTTGCGCGGATCGTGTCGACAGATCCGGCCTCGCGATAAGGCGCAATGTCGGCTTCCATCGTTGGCATCCAATTGCCGAGGAAGACGTCGATGTCGCCTTGAGCCAGAGATGTATAGGTCACCGGAACCGACAGTATTTTGATGTCCGTTTCGTAACCAAGTGCTTCCAGCACGACAGTCGTCGCGGCAGTTGTTGCGGTGATGTCGGTCCAGCCGACGTCTGAGAAAGTGACAGAATCACAATCGGCCAGCGCGGGCGAGGCCGCAAGAATGGCGAGAGCGGATAGAGTTGATTTCAGATGCATATGCATTCCCCCTGTTTTTTGTTGATTGACTAGTCAATCAAAAACCAGATACCCCATTTTTGGAGTGCCAGGAAAGAGAAAACCATGCCCAAGCTTGGAATGGAACCGATAAGACGCGCAGCTTTAATAGATGCAACTATCGCAGAGATAGGTGTGGCAGGGTCTTTGGGCGTCACGGTAGGGCAAATTGCACGGCGTGCGGGCGTCTCGTCTGGATTGGCGCATCATTATTTTGGCGGCAAGGATGACATCCTGTTGGCCGCGATGCGCCACGTCATGCGCGAGTACGCGCGAGAGGTTCGCGCAGGGCTTGCGGGAGCTGATACTTCGATGGCGCGCGTGGAAGCCATTGTGAATAGCAGTTTCGCCATGTCGAATTTCCATCCGGACACCATGGCGGCTTGGCTGAATTTTTACGTTCTGGCGTTGTCGTCCGAGCCCGCGCGGCGGCTTCACCGCGTTTATGCAGCGCGCCTGCGGTCGAACCTTTGCCATGCCTTACGGCCTTTGGTGGGCAAGCGTGCCGACGCGCTTGCCGCGCGGACAGCGGCATTGATTGACGGTCTCTATCTTCATCAGGGTCTTGCCAGGGACAGACCGGATGGCGCGGCAGCGATCTGTCATGTCATGGATTTTGTCGACAGCGAAATTAAAGGCTGAGCAATGCAGGCCGATTACGTAATTGTTGGGGCCGGGTCTGCTGGTTGCGCTTTGGCCTATCGTTTGTCGGAGGCGGGCCATTCGGTACTTGTAGTCGAATACGGCGGAACTGACGCAGGTCCCTTCATTCAGATGCCCGCCGCATTGAGCTACCCAATGAACATGTCGCGTTACGATTGGGGATATCACAGCGTCCCGGAGCCACATTTGGACAATCGCAGTTTGGTTGTCCCGCGCGGCAAGGTGATTGGCGGTTCATCCTCGATCAACGGAATGGTCTACGTCCGAGGTCATGCGCGCGACTTTGACAGTTGGGCTCAAATGGGGGCCACGGGGTGGAGCTATTCTGATGTCCTTCCTTACTATCTTCGTCTTGAGAATTGGCATTCACAATCCGGTGGTGATCCGACTTGGCGCGGAACCGACGGCCCGCTTCATGTGTCTCGCGGGCCTCGAAAAAACCCGCTGTACCACGCCTTTGTCGAAGCAGGGCGTCAGGCGGGGTATGAAACAACCGATGACTATAACGGCAAGCAGCAAGAGGGCTTTGGTCCCTTTGAGCAAACCGTCTGGAAGGGGCGGCGATGGTCTGCGGCGAATGCTTATTTGCGACCGGCCCTCAAGCGCGAGAACTGCAGTCTGATCCACGGACTTGTTCTGCGTGTGATGATTGAGGATGGCCGCGCTGTCGGCGTCGAGGTTGAGCGGGGCGGGAAGGTCGAGACCATCCGGGCGGGCCGCGAGGTTATTCTTGCCGCCTCGGCGATTAACTCACCGAAGTTGTTGATGTTGTCTGGCATCGGCCCGGCGGAACATCTGGCTGAACACGGCATAGATGCTGTTGCGGATCGGCCCGGTGTTGGTCAAAATTTGCAGGACCATCTTGAGGTCTATTTTCAGATGGCGTCAAGCCAGCCCATCACGCTGTATCGGTATTGGAACTTGTTCTGGAAAGGGCTGCTTGGCGCGCAGTGGCTTTTGAGCAAGACCGGTTTGGGGGCCTCCAATAACTTTGAAAGTTGTGGGTTTATCCGCTCGCGGGCTGGGATCGAGTATCCTGATATTCAGTTCCACTTTCTGCCAATGGCGGTGCGCTATGACGGTAAGGCTGTGGCCGAGGGGCATGGGTTTCAGGCGCATGTGGGGCCGATGCGAAGCCCGTCTCGCGGGGCTGTGACGCTTGCGTCAGCTGATCCGAAAACCGCTCCGAAAATTTTGTTCAACTACATGTCGACCGAACAGGATTGGATCGAATTTCGCCGTGCAATCCGCCTGACGCGTGAGATTTTCCAACAGGACGCGTTCAAGCCGTTCGTAAAGCACGAGATTTTGCCCGGAGACGCCGCCGTCAGCGATGATGACATTGATGCCTTTATCCGCGAACACGCCGAAAGCGCCTATCACCCCTGTGGGACCTGCCGAATGGGCAGCGCCAGTGATCCCGGCGCTGTTGTCGATCCAGAATGCCGGGTGATTGGCGTTGAGGGCTTGCGCGTTGCGGACAGTTCGATCTTTCCCCAGATCACCAATGGCAATCTTAACGCACCGTCGATCATGGTCGGCGAAAAGGCCAGTGACCACATTCTTGGCAAGACCTTGCCCCGCGACGAACGCGACCCGTGGGTCCACCCAGAATGGCAGTCCGAGCAGCGTTAGCGTTAGGCCACTTTTTCGAGCCCAAAAGTGTCGTGAAGTGCCTGTACCGCGAGTTCCATGTACTTGCGATCAATCAGCACCGAGATCTTGATCTCGGAGGTGGTGATAACTTTGATGTTGATGCCCTCGTCGCGTAGGGCCTTGAACATCTGGCTGGCCACACCGGCATGGCTGCGCATGCCAATGCCAACAACCGAAACTTTTGCAACATCTGAATCGGTAACAAGCTGTGTAAAGTTAATCTCACCGGACGCCTGGGCTTCATCCATGGCTTTTTCAGCGCGGACGATCTGGTTGACCGGCAGTGAGAACGTCATATCCGTGCGGCCATCCTCCGAGATGTTCTGCACGATCATATCGACGTTCACTGACGCCTCGGCGAGGGGGCCAAAGATCGCCGCAGCAATGCCGGGGCGGTCAGCAACACTGAGAAGCGTCATCTTGGCTTCGTCGCGGCTGAAGGCGACTCCGGCAACCACATTGCTTTCCATAATGTCCTCCTCCGAGCACACAAGCGTGCCCGCGTTGTCGTCATTGTCTTCAAAGCTTGAGAGCACGCGCAGGCGCACTTTGTATCGCATGGCGAGTTCTACAGACCGGGTTTGCAGGACCTTTGCGCCAAGGGACGCCAGCTCCAGCATTTCTTCAAAGGCGATCTTGTCAAGTTTGCGCGCCTTTGAAGTGATCCGTGGATCGGTCGTGTAGACGCCATCGACATCCGTATAGATATCACAGCGCTCGGCCCCAAACGAGGCCGCGAACGCGACCGCCGTCGTGTCCGATCCACCACGCCCAAGCGTTGTGATCCGACCTTCGGGGCTTATCCCCTGAAAACCGGCGACCACAGCGACTTTCATACCTTCCGCGAACTTCGCGTTTATGTTTTCGGTTGGGATCTCTTCGATGCGTGCGGCCGCATGCGCAGAGTTGGTCTTCAACGGCACTTGCCAGCCGGCCCAGGATCGCGCGGGAACGTCCATTTCCTGAAGTGTTAAGGCCATGAGCCCTGCTGTGACCTGCTCGCCCGAGCTTACAACGGCATCATACTCGCGTGCGTCAAACAGCGGCGACGTCTCTTCGACCCAGCTGACAAGTTCGTTCGTTTTGCCCGACATTGCCGAAACAATCACGATCACATCATAGCCGTTTGCGACCTCGCGACCGACACGCTTTGCAGAGCGGCGAATGCGGTCAAGCGTGGCGACCGATGTGCCGCCGAATTTCATCACAAGTGTAGGCATGAGAGTGCCAATGTCCTTTGTCTTCGACGCGCCTGTTAAGGGATAGTCACGCTCACGACAAGAGGCCGCCCGAACGACTAGTTCGTTTTTGCCTTTGGAATGAAGGGCAGGGGCAGCGCAGGGACTCCGTCTTCCGCCAAACGCTTGGCGTCTGCTGGCGCAACCTCGCCGTAGATCGACCGCGCGGGTGTGTCCCCGAGGTGCATAGCGGTCGCTTCTTTCGCAAAATTCTGGCCCACGTAGTCCGAATTTTCTTCGACATGTTTGCGAAGTTTGCTCATTGCCTCGGCCATTTGGGGATCGGGTGCCGAAAGCACGGGTTGCGCGCCTGGGTTTGGGGTCTCAATAGGGTCTGCGGACTTATTTCGCGATGTTGAAACGCCCGGTGCCATGAGCATCTTTTCGACGGTGGATGATCCACAGCCCGGACATTCGAGCATGCCTGCGGACGCAAGGCTTTGATAGGCATCCGCCGACTGAAACCAGCTTTCAAACGGATGGTCGTTTTCGCATTTCAACGTGTATCGGATCATATGATCAGTCTGCTCACGATAAGGGCGTTGACCGGGCTTAGGTCAACGCGGCTGAAAATTCAATTCAATTCCCTGTATGACACGCGCTGTCCTAGGTTGTTCTTACAGGCGGTGACGCGTGACCGACCCGCATGCTTAGCGTAAGCAAGCCAAGAACAGCAGCCACTCCCGCAATGTTCACAAACAAAATACCCGGCCATAGGCACGCCGCCCCTGCGATGGCCGCAAACCCACGCATGGGCCAGTTCAAGCGCCTCTCAAGACAGCCCTGCAATGCACCCGCAAGTCCGTAGATACCGAAGACGGCGAAGCCAAAAATCACCAGAGCCACGCCCCAATCGCCCGATAAAAAAGGTG
>NZ_JBVCWP010000065.1:0-16181 GCF_057460485.1 Boseongicola sp. | reverse complement strand
ATCAGGATTTTCTTGAACATGGCCCCTCCTTCGCCGTCTGGCGGATTGCCAAAACGACGACGGCCGCCGGGGCGTGATGCCCCGACGGCCGTCGGTACGTCAGTATTTGGTTTAGGTTACCGGCAAGCTTCCGGCGTAAGATCGTCGCATAAAACGCCGGCGGCACCGCCAACGGCGGCCCCTGTAAGAACGTTTCCGCCAAGCACTTCAGCAGTGACGGCCCCGATGGCCGCGCCCGATACGCCGCGCTCAAGGTCGGTGTCGCCGCACGCGGCAAGTGTGAGAACCGCAGCCACCGCTGCGAATGTAAATGTCTTCTGCATATAATTCTGCCTCCTTTTTGGCCCGTTCCACATCCCCTAGCCACATAGATGGGCGATTGGCGACGTGGCGCAAGGGGCAGTGTGGTAAGAGGCACGGGATCGGCGACCGCTTGCCTAAATACCCTAAGAAAGCGCGACCTGACCCGCTTTTGCGTGTCAGGTCGCCTCGAAGGGGAAGGGCAACGGTCACAAAAACGGTTTTTACATACGAAGGCGCACTCAAAGTCAGAGGCACGCGCCCTCCCCAAAAGACTGCCGTGTTGTGACCCTTGCGTTAAGTCCATTGCGCAGGCCGCCGACAAACCGGCAGCGATTTGCCTTTTTGGAGAAGGGGCAGGCAAAATCATGCCACCCACGTCCCGTCGAAGGCATCCGGAAAAGAGGCACGCGCCCGGTCTTCGTCTATGACTAAAAGCGCTTCATAGCTTTCGGGATCAAACGGATCTTGCGCCGCGATCACCTCGCGGCCAAACAGCCAGCTAAGCCGACCGGCATCCAGATTGCCGCGTTCAAACGGCTCATTCTTAAAGTAGTCCCACAAACACGCAAGAAACGCCGCATCCGCCCGCCGGTCGGCGGGCCTGCGATCTGCAAAACGCTCACGCTGGATCAACTTGGTGATCCCACGAGGATTGCCGCGCCGAATTGTGAATTGAAAATCAGTGCCGGGAAAACGCCCCGGGAAACCCTTGTGCTTTAGCATGAGTACCCTCCTGACAAAGGGACCCAAGGGATTGGCCGGGCGCCTAAGGCACCCGGCCAGAAAGATGTATTACATCTTGTCCATTGTAGGCTCTTGCATGATCGGCTCTGGCTCGACCATGACAACTTCTTCTTGCTGAGCGCATGCTGCAACAACTGTGAACAGGCCAAGGGCCAAGATGGATTTGAGTGTGATAGACATAAATGCCTCCTTCGATCACTTATGGTCACGTTCTTCGCGCAACCGGATTTCCCAATGGTCGCGCAAACTTGCACGCCCGACCCCAAACTATCGGACGCTGCAGAAATGCCAACCAAAACATCTTGAAAATGCGCGGATAAATGCTGAATAGTTGCTATCGGTGCAAAAAGTTTGCATTCTCGCATCACTTTTTGACTTTGTAAGCCTCTGAGCGCCGGTTGCATTGTCATAACGGTATGTTGTCGTGCTTCTTCCACGGGTTGCTTAGCTTCTTTCCGCGAAGCGAAGCGAAGGCCCGACAGATGCGTTTCCGGCTAGATTGCGGCATGATCACCTCGTCTACAAAGCCACGTTCGGCTGCCCGGAAAGGGTTGGCAAAGTTGGTCTCATATTCCTCTGTCCGCGCTGCGATTTTGGCGGGGTCGTTCAATTCCGAGCGATGCAAAATCTCTGTTGCACCCCTGGCCCCCATCACCGCAACTTGCGCTGTCGGCCAAGCATAGTTGAAATCTCCGCGCAAATGCTTGGACGCCATCACGACGTAGGCACCGCCATAAGCCTTGCGCGTAATCAGCGTGACTTTCGGTACCGTTGCCTCGCCGTAGGCAAACAACAACTTCGCGCCGTGCTTAATTACACCATCATATTCCTGCGCCGTTCCCGGCAGAAAGCCCGGCACATCAACCAGCGTCAGAATCGGAATTTCAAAGGCGTCACAGAACCGCACAAACCGGGCAGCTTTGCGGCTTGAGGCGATGTCCAGCACGCCCGCCAGGACCATTGGCTGGTTCGCCACAACCCCCACGCTCGAGCCTTCAAGGCGAATAAACCCTGTCAGGATATTTCCAGCGAATTCTTCCTGAATTTCGTAAAAATCGCCCTCATCGGCGATCTTATGAATTAATTCCTTCATATCGTAGGGCTGATTCGGGTTCTTCGGAATAAGCGTATCGAGGCTCTCCTCGATGCGGTCCGGGTCATCAAAGAAGGGACGAACCGGGGGCTTTTCAAGGTTCGACGACGGCAGAAAGTCGATCAATCGCCGCGTTTCCATCAGGGTTTCAACGTCGTCCTTGAACGCCGCATCCGCGACCGAGCTTTTGCGCGTATGCGTCGAGGCACCGCCCAATTCTTCCGCCGTGACGACCTCGTTGGTGACAGTTTTCACCACGTCGGGACCGGTGACGAACATGTACGAACTGTCCTGCACCATAAAGATGAAGTCCGTCATCGCCGGCGAATAGACCGCACCACCCGCGCAAGGCCCCATTATCAGGCTTATCTGCGGCACGACACCGGACGCCAGAACATTGCGCTGAAAAACCTCGGCATAGCCCGCAAGACTGGCGACACCTTCCTGAATGCGCGCACCGCCGGAATCGTTAATGCCAATAATTGGCGCGCCATTTTGCATCGCCATATCCATGATCTTGCAGATCTTCTGGGCGTGCGTTTCGGATAGCGATCCACCAAAAACCGTAAAGTCCTGACTAAAGACATAAATCATGCGGCCGTTCACCGTGCCCCAGCCGGTGATCACGCCGTCACCTGCCGGTTTGCTTTCAGCCATGCCGAAATCGGTCGTGCGATGCGTCACAAACATATCGAATTCTTCAAACGAGCCTTCGTCGAGCAAAAGCTCCACCCGCTCGCGCGCGGTCAGCTTGCCTTTCGCGTGTTGTGCCTCGACACGGCGCTCTCCCCCGCCCGCGCGGGCCGCAACGCGGCGTCGTTCAAGTTCGGCAAGTATATCGGACATGGATCCCCTCCGCATATCAGCACGACAGAGCTATCGTTTCGCGCGCGCTTTCGGAAGCAAAATCTGGCAAATTTGCAAACTTAATGCCGAAGCAGTCGCGCATTTTGCAAACCCGCTAATACTTCAAAAAAGTGAAGATTTGCTCTGTGGACAGTCCCCTGTCCGGCGCGATACCAGTGTGCAATGTCATCGCGCCCCGAGGTCCGATTTCTGGACCGCTCCACACCTCCCCATATCGTAACACTCGTGCTGATGGCCGGAGTCGCCGCTATGAATATGGGCGCATTCCTACCTTCATTGCCGCGTATGACCACGTATTTTCAAACCGATTATAGTGTCATGCAGCTGTCGGTTTCGCTTTATCTGGCGGCCACAGCCGTCCTCCAACTGATCATCGGGCCCCTCAGCGATCGCTATGGCCGTCGCCCGGTGGTGTTGATTTGTTATGCAATTTTTATCCTCGCCTCCGTCGGTTGTCTCTTTGCGACGACCATCGAAGTCTTCCTGACGTTTCGAATGCTACAAGGCGCGGTTGCCGTGGGTCTTGTGCTGTCGCGTGCCATTGTGCGCGATATGGTGCCTCAGCGAGAAGCTGCATCAATGATCGGCTACGTCACGATGGGCATGGCGCTTGTCCCAATGGTCGCCCCGATGATCGGCGGTGCGCTGGATCAACTGTTCGGCTGGCAGGCGACCTTCATCTTCCTCATCGCATCAGGCATCAGCGTTCTTGCCCTATGCTACGCAGACCAAGGCGAAACGTCCTCGGGCGACGGCAAATCCTTCAAAGCACAGGTCAGCGAATACCCCGAACTCCTCGCCTCGCGCCGTTTTTGGGGCTATGTTTTTGCCGCCGCCTTCGCGAGCGGCGCCTTTTTTGCATTTCTCGGTGGAGCGCCTTTGGTCGCCAGCGATGTCTACGGCCTAAGCTCCTTTTGGGCAGGGATCGGATTTGGCGCCCCTGCCATCGGCTACGCCACTGGAAACTATATTTCCGGACGTTTTTCGACACACTATGGCATCAATAGAATGATACAAACCGGCACGCTCATCACATCTGGCGGGATGCTTCTCGCGCTTGCCATCAGCCTTGCGGGATATGGCTCGGCTGTTAAGTTCTTTGGACTTTGTACTTTCGTCGGCATCGGCAACGGCCTGGTTATGCCCAATGCCACAGCGGGCATGCTGTCGGTTCGTCCGCACCTTGCTGGAACGGCTTCGGGTCTTGGAAGTGCTATTCTTATCGGTGGCGGCGCTGCGCTTTCAGCCTTCGCCGGTGTTGTACTTGGCTGGGGTACGGGCGACGCCCCCCTTCTCATCATAATGGCGATTTCGGCCTGCCTTGGTTACATCTCGATCCGCTTTGTTGTGGCCCGCGAGAAACGGCTGGCCACAACCGACCCCTTGCCGGATTAACAAATTGCCGCCACCCTGTTTGCAAATATGCAATCACGGAGACTTTGATGAGCGTTCAGAAACTTTATGCCGGCGCAAAGCTGCGCGAAACACGCACGCACCTTGGTCTGACCCAAAAAGCCTTTGCCGAAAAACTAAGCATCTCGCTGCCTTATCTGAACCAGATGGAAAATAATCACCGCCCGATCAGCTCAGCAGTGATTCTTGCGCTTGTCCAAGAATTTGGGTTTGATGTCAGTGAGTTAGCGATTGGCGACGGCGAACGCATGGTGACCGACCTGCGCGAAGCGCTTGCCGATCCGCTGTTCAAAGACACCGCCCCCGCCCTTTTGGACCTGCGCCTTATCGCCACGAATGCGCCCGCGATGGGCCGCGCGTTCCTGGCGTTGCACCGCGCCTATATGCAAACCAACGAGCGCTTCGCCTCGTTGGACGAAGCTCTTGGCTCGGGCGAAGTCCGCCCCGGCGCATCCCCTTGGGAAGAGGTGCGCGACTTCTTTCACTACTGCGACAACTACATTGATGCTGTGGACCGCGCCGCCGAACGCTTTGCCGGTGACCGATCCGCGGACGCGGCGATAACCGATATGCTGTCAGATCTGGGAATAGCGATACGGCTTGTGAGTGAAGATGCCCTGATCCGCCGCTTTGATCCCCAAGCCAAAACGCTCACCTTGTCTGCGTCCGCGCCCCAGTCGACCAGACGCTTTCAGGCGCTGCACCAGATCGCCCTTCTAACGAAAGCCGACCTTCTGGAAGCCACGCTTGACTTTGCGCGGTTTCAATCTGACCAAGCCCGCGACATCGCCAAGATCGGGCTGGCCAATTACTTTGCCGGGGCGGCACTGATGCCCTACGGCAGCTTCCTCGATTTCGCGAAATCAACCCGGCACGACATAGAGAAACTAGCACACCATTTCGGGGCCTCGCTCGAACAGGTCTCGCACCGCCTGTCCACACTGCAACGCCCCGGCGCCAAAGGTGTTCCTGTGTTCTTCGTGCGCGTCGATCAGGCAGGGACAATCACCAAACGGCACTCGGCCACGCGGCTGCAGTTTGCGCGCTACGGCGGAGCCTGCCCGCTTTGGAACGTGCATTCGGCCTTTGAAACACCGGGGCAATTCATCCGCCAACTTGCTGAAACCCCCGACGGGGTACGCTATCTCTGCCTTGCCCGCGAAGTCACCCATGGCGGCGGCGCATGGCGAGCACCGGTGCGCCGCTACGCAATCGGGCTTGGATGCGAAATCAGCCACGCCTCCGAGTTCGTTTATTCGGACGGTCTGGACACCTCGGATGCGACAACTTTCGAAGCAATCGGCATCTCGTGCCGCATCTGCCCACGGGCTGATTGCCACCAGCGCTCGCTCCCGCCGCTTGAGCGAACGCTGCAAATCGACCACAATAGCAGGAAGACCCTGCCATATGAGGTTGTGGATTGATGGTGAAACCGCCGATCTTGTCGCAGCGACCAGCTATTTTGCCTGGTAAAATGAGCGACACGAAACGGCGATGGTCTCTCCCTTTGACGCCACCTACACGACGCCCATCGAAGCAGGCAAAATCCGTTTGACCTAAGCCCGGGTTGAGACCTGCGACGGGGACTCCCTGATCTTGTGGCGCATCAAGGCTGCCCAGAAAAGCCAAAAATCCTCTATTTCCCCGGCAACGCAGGAGCTTTGAAAGAACATAGCCCACGCTTTCCTGCCCCGATCAACCAAAGGCTATTGCGCCGTCACAATCGGCTACCGAGGGTGCAGCGGTTCAAGCGGCGCCCCCGAAGAATTGACCCTCACTGAAGACGTGATCGCCAAAGTAATCCTCGAAACCGCGCGTCCGCTGGTGCTTTATGGGGAAAGTCTTGGCACAGCGATGGCCCTGCGCGTGGCGGCCGACGATATTGGCGACGCGATTGTCCTTGAAGCTCCGTTCACTTCGTTTCTCGACATCTTGGCCGCGCAATACCCGCTGGAAAATCTGGGCGACCTTTGTGGCCCAACACTGGGACAGCCGCCCTACGCCCGCGGCATTCGCCTACCTCTTCGTATCATCCACGGAGAGATCGGCAAAATCGTGCCCATCGTCTTGGGCTGCGAGTTTTTTGCGGCCCCAGGCTCAGCCGAAAAACAGTTCCTCGAAATTGCCAGCGAAGGCCACCGGACTCTTTGGACACCAGGTTTGCAAAGCACGCTTTATGGCTTTTAGACGCCCGTTAGTCCGGCGCGTCCGCCACACGCGAAGACACGTCATCTACTGCATGAACAATCATCGCCAGACACTCTGGCGACGAAAACCGATGATCCGCCCCCTTCACAACCGTCAACCGCATATCGTCTCCGGTCGCATGATCCATCAAGCGATAGGCAACCGACACATCAACATCCGCGTCGGCTGCCCCTTGCAAAAACCGCGTCGGAAATGGCAATGACAGAGCATCCCGCAGCACAAGACGCGTCCGCCCTTCTTCGATCAATCGACGCGTGATCACGTAAGGACCTTCCGAGTATTCGGACGGCAACTCGACCCGACCCAAGCGCGCCAAATCAGCCCTTTGGTCCTCGTCAAACCCCGCCCACATGCCGTCCTCGGTAAAATCCGGTGCTGCCGCAATCGTGACCAATCCCGCCACCAGATCGGGCCGCTCGCGTGCTATCAAAAGACTGATCCAGCCCCCCATCGATGAGCCGACCAACACCTGCGGTCCTTGCGTCAATGCCTCGATGATAGCCACCGCGTCCTCGAACCAATCGCCAATCGCGCCGTCCAGAAAATCTCCCGACGACTGCCCATGCCCCGAATAATCAAACCGCAAAAACGCGCGGCCCCGACGTTGCGCCCAATCTTCAAGATAGATCGCCTTGGTGCCGTCTTTGTCAGATCGAAAACCGCCCAGAAACACCACGCCGGGGCCCGCGCCCGCCGTCTGACTATAGGCAAGATTGCGAATGCCGCTGTGATGAATTCCGTCCGTCATGATGGCCCTCCGATTTCTCAAAACGCTAGCGCATCGACAACATGATGCAAGCGCTTGTGGCTCATGTGTTGACTTTCGCCCCGACGCTTGCCAAATCCCCCGCACACATAACCCGCAACCGGGCGTTCCGTGGGCGCCAAACTGACGAGGAGCTTCAGGCCAATGGCCCAGATTTCCCTTACCCTTCCCGATGGTAATTCCCGTCCCTACGAGGCCGGCGTAACCGCAGCCGATGTGGCCGCAGACATCTCGACCTCGCTCGCGAAAAAGGCGATAAGTGCGACCGTGAACGGCGCGCACCACGACCTTCAATGGCCGATCAACGCGGACGCCGACATTGCGATTCACACGATGAAGGACGACGATCAGGCGCTTGAACTGATCCGTCACGACCTTGCGCACATCATGGCCCGCGCCGTGCAAGCGCTTTGGCCCGATGTCAAAGTCACTATCGGTCCGGTGATCGCCAATGGCTGGTACTACGATTTCGATCGGGTCGAGCCTTTCACTCCCGAAGACCTGGGCGAGATTGAAGCCAAGATGAAAGACATCATCAACGCCCGTGAACCAGTGCGCACCGAAGTCTGGGATCGCGCGCGCGCCGTGCAACACTACACCGACACCGGCGAGCCCTATAAAGTTGAGCTGATCGACAGCATTCCGGGCGACGAACCGCTGCGGATGTATTGGCATGGCGACTGGCAAGACCTTTGCCGCGGACCCCACTTGCAGCATACAGGCCAAGTGCCGGCCGATGCATTCAAGCTGATGAGCATAGCAGGCGCCTATTGGCGCGGCGACAGTTCGCGCGCAATGCTTCAACGTATCTACGGTGTCGCGTTCAAAAACCGCGATGACCTGAAAAAGCACCTTCATATGCTGGAAGAGGCCGCCAAACGTGACCACCGCCGTTTGGGTCGAGAGATGGACCTGTTCCACATGCAGGAAGAAGCGCCCGGTCAGATTTTCTGGCATCCAAACGGTTGGACGATTTACACTGCCCTTCAGGATTATATGCGTCGCAAACAGCGTGCGGACGGTTACGTCGAAGTGAACACCCCGCAGGTCGTGAACCGCCGTCTTTGGGAAGAATCTGGTCACTGGGAGAACTATCAGGAGCACATGTTCATCGTCGAAGTTGACGAGGATCACGCCCGCGAAAAATCTGTAAACGCGCTAAAGCCAATGAACTGCCCCTGCCATGTTCAGATCTACAATCAGGGCCTGAAAAGCTACCGCGACCTTCCGCTTCGCATGGCCGAATTTGGCTCGTGTAGTCGTTACGAGCCTTCCGGCGCGCTTCACGGCATCATGCGCGTGCGAGGCTTCACCCAAGATGACGCGCATATTTTTTGCCGCGAAGATCAGATCGAAGTGGAATGCGCCCGGTTCATCGATTTTCTGTCAGGCGTCTACAAAGACCTCGGATTTGAGGAGTTCGAGATCATGTTCGCGACCCGTCCGGAAAAGCGTGTCGGGACCGAGGAAAGCTGGGACAAGATGGAGACCGCGTTGGAAAACGCGATCAAGAAGACGGGCCATTCCTACACGCTCGATCCCGGTGAAGGTGCGTTTTATGCGCCTAAACTCGACTTCAAACTGACCGACGCAATTGGCCGGGTCTGGCAGTGCGGGACTTTTCAGGTCGATCCCAACTTGCCTGAACGGCTTGGCGCGCACTACGTCGGCGAAGACGGCGACAAGCATCGCCCCTATATGCTGCACCGGGCCTGCCTTGGTTCGTTTGAACGCTTCATCGGCATCCTGATCGAGAATTTCGCGGGCCGCCTGCCGCTGTGGCTTGCGCCGAGGCAAGTCGTTGTGGCGTCGATCGTGTCGGACGCGGACGACTATGTGCACGAAACCGTCGCCGCTTTGCGGTCTGCCGGTCTGCGGGCCGAAGCGGATACGCGAAACGAAAAGATTAACTACAAGATCCGAGAGCATTCCGTCGCAAAAGTTCCCGTCATTCTCGCAATAGGGCAGCGCGAAGTGGCGGAAAACACGGTGTCAGTTCGCAGGCTTGGCAACAAACAAACCAATGTCGAGACATTCGATAAGGTGCTGGCAGACCTGAAAGCCGAAGCCCTGCCGCCTGATCTTTCCTAGGCACGACATAAAGCCTCGCGCGTCGGTCCAATTGGCCCGACGCGTACGTGCCCCTATATTTGAATAACCCGTCGTAATTTTGGTCGGGAATATGTGGCCTCGGCCCCGTTTCTGCTGCGTGTGGGGCGGCCAGACAAATATGGGCAATCCATTGACACGTGTAGCGATCAAGATTGGCGCCGACGCCCATACCTCGCGCGCAAGGACCGTGGTGCGCTCGCTTGTCGCTGTGACCAGGATTGACGGGGCATCAATTAGATCATGTCGCGCAAACACATCGGGCAGCAAAACGCTGTTAAAAACGGCCAGTTCATCCCGGCAGGTCATCGGGAGAGTAGAACGCGCACGCACCGTCCGCTCCATGCACCTCAAGCACGGCACTTTGATGTTCAACCGGGTTCAAACGGCCGATTTCGGTTCGGTGATAGCCGATACGACCCCGGACAACAGCATGAAACCTGCAACACAAAGCACGCGGTAGTGGCGCATCAACATCTCCTGAGAGTGCCTTCGAGCCATGATATCCGGCCAAACCCCCTATTGTTGTTTTGCCACCAAGCTATTAATATAATTTGATTTTCATGCAGATTTCGCCAACCCTAACACCACTCAAAGCCAACCCTTTAGGAATGTTTCAATCCATAACGAGCGCGTTAAACACGCAGGCGTGAGTGGAATGTTAGCGGCTGAGTTGCTTTGTGTTAATCAGCCGCACAGCAGCGGTCCGAAATTGCAAACCAAAACGAGGATTACCTACCCATGTCGAATACTGCTAAGACAATCGCCGTTGCAGGCGCCGTTGCCGCCGCTCTTGCCGCAAGCCTGTCTGCACCTGCACATGCTCAAGCCAAAGAAAAGTGCTTTGGCGTTTCGCTCGCTGGTAAGAACGACTGCGCCGCTGGCCCAGGCACCACATGCGCAGGCACGTCTTCCGTCGACTATCAGGGGAATGCATGGACGCTTGTTGACGCAGGCACCTGCGCTGACATCGAGCTGCCGACAATGGCCGACGGTACCGCACGTACAGGCTCCCTGGAAGAACTGTCGCGCGACCTGCCAGCATAAGCTTCCACAAGAAATCGACGCCCCCCAAATTGATGGGGGCGTCACCTTTAGCCGAGGCTGCGATCTATGTTTGACGAGAACCCCAAGCGCATCGATAGCCTGCCCAATACCCCCGGCGTCGGCTACAAACCTCAGCATTTTTCCGACATCACAAACGACCCCGGCGTTGTCGGATGGCTCGAAATCCATGCCGAAAATTATATGGGAGACGGCGGCCGCCCCTTGGCGCAACTTCGCCATCTTGCTGAAACTTTTGCCATATCCGCGCATGGCGTTGGCCTGTCGATCGGTGGTGAAACCCGCCTTGATCCAGACCACCTTGCGCGCCTGAAACACCTCAATGACTGGCTGAAACCGGCCAGCTTTTCAGAACACCTCGCCTGGTCCACCCACGGCGCCGAGTTTCTGAACGATCTCCTGCCGCTGCCCTATACGGACGCCACCTTGTTGCGCGTCGCCGACCATATTGACGCCCTGCAAGAGACCATCGGGCGCAAAATGCTGCTTGAAAACCCGTCGTCGTACCTTGCCTTCACCGAAAGCACGATGTCCGAAACAGACTTCCTGCGCGAGATCGCCCGGCGCACCGGCTGTGGCCTTCTGCTGGACGTCAACAACGTCTTCGTCTCGGCCACCAACTTAGGCACCGATCCCATCGCCTACATCGAAGATTTCCCTCTCGAACAGGTTGGTGAAATCCACCTTGGCGGCCACGATGAAGACGAAGACGACCATGGTGCGCCTCTTCTCATCGACAGCCACGGTCGCGCAATCGCCGACCCGGTTTGGACACTTTATGACTATGTGATCGCCAAAGGCGGTGCGCGCCCAACCTTGATCGAATGGGACAACGACGTCCCCGACTGGCCAACGCTTGAGGCCGAAGCCCAGCGCGCCCACGTCATCCTAGCGAAAGCGCCCGCATGACCGTTGATCAGACCACGTTCCGGCGGGCGCTTCTTGACCCCGAGGCCCAGCGCCCCGAAGGCCTTGGCGATGGCCAGGGTCGCGACGCGGGCCGCCGCTTCGATGTCTACCGCAACAACGTGACTGTTTCGCTTAGCGAGGCGCTTGAAACAGCATTTCCCACGGTGGCAAAACTCGTCGGGGCGCAAAACTTCAAGCGCCTTGCCGCCACTTTCCTGCGCCAACATCCGCCGTCATCTCCTCTTATGATGTTTTACGGCGACAACATGCCCACCTTCTTGGAGGCTTTCGAGCCCACAGCGACCATCGGCTACCTGCCAGACATTGCGCGCCTTGATCTGGCCCTGCGCCACAGCTACCACGCCGCCGACGCGCAGCCATTTGATCCCGCGACCTTGCAGGCGATCCCGCCCGAGCAACTGATGGCATCCACCGTCACGCTTGCCCCAGCCACCCGGCTCATCCGCTCGAAATGGCCGATCCACGCGATCTGGGCGTTCAATACCGCCCCCCGCGCACCGAAACCGACCATGGCCGCGCAAGACACCCTGATCTTGCGCGCGGACCTCGACCCGGTACCGCACCTTCTGCCCGCTGGCGGAGGTGCCTTCACAGACGTGCTCCTCCATGGCCAAACCTTCGGCGCCGCCATCGAGGCCGCCACAACTGAAGACGCCACATTCGATCTTTCGACAATGCTGGCTCTTTTGATCGTCAACAATGCCCTGACAGACCTTAAGGACTGAACTCATGATCCGCGCCCTGACCTCGCTCCACGACATCATCTTTTCCGGCCTCGAGCGGATCACCGTACCCGTCATGACCATGCTTGCGCGTTTCATCTTCGCGGCGACGCTTTTGGGCTACTACTGGAACTCCGGTACCACAAAGCTTGGCGATGGTGTGCTCGGCTTTCTGTTCCCCAGCGACGGCGCCTACATCCAAATCTTTCCTAAAACGATCGAGGCTATCGGCTATGACTTCTCCCAACTCGGTGCCTTCCACTGGGCCGTCGTCACCGCAGGCACTTGGGCGGAGTTCATCCTGCCGTTGCTGATCGTCCTCGGCCTGTTCACCCGGCTTGCCGCCTTGGGGATGATCGGCTTCGTCGCAATGCAAAGCTGGGTAGATCTCTTCGGCCATGGCGGGCTGGCCAACGGTACGCTTGGCGCATGGTTCGACCGCGTCCCCGACAGCCTGATCCTGGACCAACGCGCGTTCTGGATGTTCGTCCTCGCCTACCTCGTCCTGCGCGGTGGCGGCCCTCTCTCGGTGGATCGCGTCCTCAGAAGTGGCGCTTCGGCTCGTCAGGCCGACCCGCAGCCAGCGCAAGGATAGCGGCAAGGCCACACATCGTGACCGGGAAGATCGAGAAAAATCCAATCCCAAACGCCCAGTACATGCCCCCTGACGCCAAAGCCAAAGCGATGCCGCCCCACAAGGCGCGCGTCGGCGCCATCGCCGCCCCGGCAATTGCCAACAATGGCGCCAGTACCGACATCGCACGGATCTCGTCGACCTTCGCAGGCATCTCGGCAAAGTTCGGCAATTCCCCCCAGCGATAGATCGCCTCGGTATAGCCAAAGCTTACCAGCCCCATCACCAAAGCCAGCAACCCGCCGATCAATCCCAAAGCTGCCGCTGCGTTGCGCACGTGGCTATCTCCTCTACGGCAAAGACCTAAGCACCCTAGGCACGCGATCCAAGATGCGCGCCCTGAGCGGCCTTATCCCATCCAAGCGTCAGTCCACCGGGCCCCTCAATCACTGGCCGTTTCATTAACGTTGGATGATCCGCCAACAACGCCGCAGGCGCCCGCGCCCGCTCGCTTTCCGACAATCCGCGCCACGTCGTTGACCGCGTATTCAGCAAAGCGTCGCCAAATTCAGCCCAAAACCGACCAATCTCGCTCACTGACAACGGCTCGGCCCGCACATCGCGAAACGTCACGTCTAAGTTGATGTTTTCCAACGCTTTTAGCACCTTTCGGCACGTATCACACGTTCCAATCCCATAAAGCACCGTCATCAATTCGCCCCCTGTAACAGTAATTTGCTTTGTTTTTTACGCGAATCTCTCCATTTTCAAGGGGTGTTCGCACTGCGGATACATCAAAGCCCCTGGGGGCCGGACCGGTTCCTACGTCGGGGTGCAATGCCAAGACCTTCGCTTCTTGCGCGAAGGGACGACGGAAGGAAGACCGATGCCGACAGGCACAGTGAAGTGGTTCAATGCAACCAAAGGGTTCGGATTTATCGCACCCGACGAGGGCGGCAACGACGTGTTCGTCCATATCTCTGCCGTAGAAGCCGCTGGCATGACCGGCCTCGCAGATGACCAGAAAATTGGCTACGATCTGATCGAAGGCCGCGATGGACGCACCATGGCCGGAGAGCTGAAAGCCATCTGAACCGCCAAGGCGCGGATCAGTCAAGAACCCCCGACTGACGGGCCCCGGTGGACGCATCAACCGGATCAAGGAACGGCGGCGGAGTAAGCGACGGCGTCGCGGTTATCCCGCAGCGCACGTAAAGCGTCTGACCCTCGAGAACTGAAACCGCCTCGCGTGCTTGACCGGCCTGCGTGATCGCCCCCAACACATAATCGCCCGGAGCCAGCCGGATCACCAGAGGCGCGCCTATGCGACACGTCACCATCGACCGTTCCCCCAAAAAGAGAGCCGGGTTCGTCGCAACATTGGCCAAAAATCCCGTTTCCGAGGCGCGATACACAACGATCGCCGAGCCAGGGTTCGTGCCTTCCCCGATGATCGTCGGGGTTGGGTCGGGAGCCGGATCGCCAACCTGGATATTGGCGGCGCAGGCGGAAAGGATGAAGAGGATGGGGAGGAGGACGGCGCGCATGGAACGATCCTGTGCTTGCTGGGGTCACGTTTCATTAATCATGATGGTCCAAATTCCGGGCGATGTCGAACATCATCCGATCACGCGTTCCCGGCGCGTCTATCTTCCTTGCGGTCAACCTCGCCAATCGCGAAAGCAACCTCTCTATGCGCGAGATCGAGACACTGCGAACGGCCGTAAAATAAACCCGCGCGAAACGTCCCTTCCCGATCGACGCATGGGGTGTGATGAAGGATCACATGCATTGCGTCTGGACGCTGGCGAACAGCAAAGCTGAATATTCAGTCCGCTGGGGCGCAATAAAAGTGCGATTCTCGAAAGCCGTCGGTAGAACGGTGTTCGTGTCACCCATATGTTCATCGACAGTCGCAAAAATACAGATACGCTTGGTCAGACCCTAGTTTACGCCACCACAAAGGCGAGGTCGGGACCTGGGAGCACCGCTTTTGGGGCCAACACGCCCACGATGTCAGCGACTTCCGCGCCCATGTTTAATATTGCTGGATGAATACGGTCAAACAGGGCTTTGTCGACACACCGGAAAGATTTTTCTTTGGCAAATTCAACGCTAAAACGGGCCTGAATTGATCAAGACATGACGGTATCTTGATAGCTATTTCCCTCAAAATGAGTGCTCCAAACTTGCGTTGCCCACTCAAATCGGCCCTTTGGACTGATTTCCCACGGGCTTAGTCCGGGTTGCGGACTACCCCCATAAACTCCCGCCATTCGCCCTTCGACATGCCCGATGTCTCCTGAGTAACCTCTTCGCCCTTCACCATCCGCCGCAAGCACGCCACCCCGGTCGCGCTCAAGTTCGCGCCACCAAGTCGGTAATCCTCGAACGCGCCGTAGGCAAAAGGCACCCAGTCTTTCACCAGATTGCACATCAAATCTGCGTAAACCCGGATCTCGTACTGCGCATGAGCGTCCGCGCGAAGCCGCAAGAAGTGGAACAGGTTGTGTAAATCGACCTTCCAATACCACTGCGTATAAATATTCGCCGGAAGGTTCATCCGCGCCAATTCGCGGGCCAGACCATCTTTGCCGTCCTGGCTTAGCATCTCTTCGTAGTTGTCATAGGCCCGCGTTGAATCCGCCTTTAGGATCTCCAGAACCCGCTCGGCCTCGGCCCCCTGAAGCACCGCCCCGCGCCCCTGATTGTTCACTGTTGATTGCGCGTTCAAGGCATCCGGCTGCGGGATATAAAACTCCCGGTCCAAAATCGAATAGCGCGCCGAATATTCGTTCACGTTCGCCGTCCGGTGCCGGATCCACTGGCGCGCCACAAATACCGGCAACTTCACATGAAACTTCACTTCGCACATCTCAAACGGGGTCGAATGCCAGTGCCGCATCAGATACCGGATCAGCCCCTCGTCGTTGGAAACTGCCTTGGTCCCCTTGCCGTATGACACCCGCGCGGCCTGCGTAATCGCGTTATCGTCGCCCATATAATCGATGACCCGAACGAACCCGTGATCCAGCACGGGATAGGCGGTATAAAGGTGCTCCTCCATGCCTTCGGACACCACCCGCCGCGTTTGGCGCATCTGGCTGCGTTCTTCATCAATTTCGGCCTGTTGTTCAGGTGTTAGCGGCATGGTGTTTCCTTGGTCAATTCGACTCGCCCTGCCACACTATCTATGTGAGAGCAGGGATTGAACCACAATATGCGCCAACTGCGTTGCGAGAGAATCGCACTGCCACTCAGCTCTGCCTATTAAGGTTTCAGCTCTGCCTATTAAGGTTAACGAATATTGACTTATCGACAGGGTCTGTCAGGATTCTAGAAAATTCAGGCAAGGGCTGTTTATTATGAAACTACATGCTTCGTTCT
>NZ_JBVCWP010000064.1:0-16260 GCF_057460485.1 Boseongicola sp. | reverse complement strand
TATGCCCCACGACGATGCCGTCGCCTTCTCGGCGGCGGCGATGAACGAGCGCAGATTTGACAGCCCGGTCAGTAGGTCTGTGACGGTAAGTTGGGCATGTTCGTGACGCAGCTTACCGTGATACCAGATCGACCCAAGTCCGAGACAGATTAGGGAAGAAATACGCCCAAGACATGGTCTGATACGAATGCCTCGTCATTGCCGTGTAACCAAAAGTTCCAGCATCAAAATGCAAGGCGCGACCAGCATGCTCAGAGTTAATGATTTCAAAAAGAAATCGCTTTGGTTGCGCGGCGCAACTTGGGTAATCAGAGTTTCGAAGAAGGCCATCATACGCATGGCGATGTGTCTGCAATCGCCAGAATTGCGAGCCCGTTAACGGGCTCTCACTTGCTCGGTAAAAGCCTTGTGAATTTTAGCGAATTGGACGCGCTACTCGATGCCAAGGAAATTCTTCATGAAAGTCAGTGCAACTCCCAAGCCGTCCGGAGCGATTCCGTGGCCAGTGCCTTTCATAACGTGGCCGTAAACGTCGAAATCGGCCTCCTGAAGTGCATCGGAAGCCGTCTGCATGTCGTCAAAAGGGACGACATCGTCTGCGTCGCCGTGAACCAGCAAGACCGGAGGTCGGCTAAGGGCCTCGGTTGCCAGCGCGTCAGGAATCATCAGACGCCCCGAAAACCCCACGATGCCCGCGAGCGGATCGGCGCGACGCGGCGCGACGTGCAAGCCGATCATAGTGCCCTGACTGAACCCGAATAGCAGAAGGCGATCTGGGCTAAGACCTTCATCCGCCAGAACTTTGTCAATGAACGTATCAAGGCGGCGGGCGGCTTGTAACAGCCCCTCGCCTGCCGCGGATTCGGACGAGCCATCGATCCACGGGATCGGAAACCACTGAAACCCCAACGGATTTGCCATAGAGCGATCCGGCGCATTTGGCGCGATAAAAACCGTGTCTGGCATGTGCGGCGCAAGCGGTTCGGCCAACCCCAACAGGTCATTTCCATCGGCACCATACCCATGCAGAAACATAACCACGGAACTGTCTTCGCCCGAGGTTGAGGCGCGTCTTTGAAAGTCAAGATCTTCGCTCATCTGATGCCTTTACGATCTTTTGCCACGTGGTAGTAGGCCCAAAGCAGCCGCGCCGCAACGCTGCGCCAAGGAGACCAGTTCTCAGACATCTGGCGCAATGCATTTTCGGTGGGTCGCGCATCAAGATCAAACAAAACCCGCACCGATTCTTGCAGCGCAAGATCGCCCGGCGCAAACACATCCGCATGCCCAAGTGAGAACATCGCATAAATCTCTGCCGTCCAGCGGCCGATGCCGGGCACCTCGATCAGCGTTTTTATCACGTCTTCCGTGGGCTGGCTCCGCAGGGCTGGATAACGGATGCCCGACGCCGCCAGTTCCCGAGCATATCGGATTTTCTGCCGCGACATTCCGCAAGCGCGCAAGTCCTCGTCCGTGGCCGACATGATCTTGCGTGGCCCTGTTAAACCGGCGGCCTTCAGGCGCGCCCAGATTGCCGCTGACGCCGCGACAGACACCTGTTGGCTGACGATCGCATCCAAAACGGCCGCGAAACCATCGCCACGCAAACGCAGCGGCAAGGCCCCGGTGCGCTTCAGCGCTTGTGCAAACCGGTCATCATGCGCGGCCAACCAGGCAGCCCCTTCGGCAACACAGGCATCCGAAGTGATTATCCGTCCAATACCCGCGCCTGTCACTTACGTCTCCTGACCCAGTTCAGCGTTTCCGCGACGGAACTTATGCGCAGTAAATCCGCCGGCGGCGGGCCACACAACACCGCAACGCGCTAACCAAGTGCGCGCGCAGCTTCCAATTTCGGCCAGCCTCCGTGCCCGCCGGAATTACGGGTCACAATCCAGTCCACAGAGAGCTTATCAAGTAAATCAATTTCCTAATCCACAGAAACATCGCCACGCTTGACGATGAATTTCCCCTTTTTAAACGGTAAAGGCGCAGTGGTCGTCTCGCGCACGCGACAAATGACCGTTCGCTTATCCAGATTTGCTAAGCGTGCCAGATCGCGACGTCCGGTGGCCAGAAACACCGTGGCGTCCTCGCCCATATGCCGCGTGGCTTCCTCGAGGTATTTAGAAACGTCCAATTGTCGACTTTGTGTGGCATCCAGGGCGGCGGCATCAAGCGCAGGGCTTCGATCCCAAGCTCGCGGGCCATCTTTGCGGTGCGATAGCCCATTTCATCCGCGAAAGGGTGGGTCGCATCGATCACCGCATCAATGCCTTCGCGCACCAACCAGGCGCGATAAGCCTCCTCTCCGCCCCATCCACCGATCCGCACAGGCCAGCCGTAGCGGTGAGGGCGACGATCGGCGCGCGCGTGACACGGTCATGATCACGTAGGGCTCGCGACTTAACGCCACAGCAATGCTGCGCGCTTCTGCGGTTCCGGCAAGTAAAAGGATACGCATTTTACGCTGACGTTAAATGTTTTCGACGTAAGGAAGAGGGAGACTGCCCATTGTTTTGACTGAACTGCCGGTCAATCGCGTGACCGGAACCCGGCTTCTGCCGTACCGTCAAAAGTATTCAAACGCGCCTGTCTCCTGTTTTGCCTAGCGCAAAATCCCGCGGGCGAAGCAAATGTTACAGCGGGCACCTTGTGCATCCCAATCACCAAGCATAACGGAGGCCTATGTCGATTGCTCCTGAAGACAACCGCGCCATACGCAATGTGGCCGTATTAGTGGCTGCGCAGGCGATTCTGGGCGCCCAGATGCCGATGATTTTCATAATTGGCGGGCTTGCGGGGAACACACTTGCACCGAATATCTGTCTTGCGACATTACCAATTTCAATGATTGTGCTTGGTTCTATGGTAACGGCAACGCCTATCTCAAGCTTCATGCAACGTTATGGCCGCACCGCGGGTTTTTTCGTCGGCGCGACGGGTGGAGCGATTGGTGCTACCGTCGGTGGTCTCGGTTTATTTTACGCGAACTTCTGGTTGTTTTTGACCGGCTCGTTCTTCACCGGCGTCTATATGTCGGCGCAAGGGTTTTACCGGTTTGCAGCGACGGATTTGGCGTCCGATGAGTTTCGCCCCAAGGCGATTAGCTATGTGATGGCCGGCGGGTTGATCAGCGCGATTATCGGGCCACAATTGGTAAAAATGACCGCTGACGCAATGGTTGTGCCGTTCCTTGGAACATACATCGCAGTTATTTTTCTGAACCTTGGTGGCGCGACCCTTTTCTTGTTCCTGGAAGCCCCGGCCCAGGCCAAAGTGTCCAGTGACGCCCCCGTGGGGCGTTCGCGGCGCGATCTGCTGGCGGACCCACGGATTGCGGTCTCGATCATCTGTGCCATGGTCGCTTATGCGTTGATGAACCTTGTGATGACCTCGACGCCACTAGCGGTTGTGGGCTGCGGATATAGCACGAACAACGCCGCCGACATTGTGTCAGGCCATGTTCTGGCAATGTTTGCGCCCTCGTTCTTCACCGGACATCTGATCGCGCGATTTGGTGCGGAAAAGATCGTTGCCATTGGATTGGTCATTCTTACCGGCGCGGGGGCCGTCGCTTTGGCAGGAACCGAGCTCCCGAATTTCTTTGTGGCGCTGATCCTTCTAGGGCTTGGGTGGAATTTCGGATTTATCGGAGCGACAACCATGTTGTCCGAAGCCCATGGCCCAGCCGAGCGAGGCCGAGTTCAGGGGATGAACGACATGATCGTCATGGCCTGTGTGACGATGGCGTCTTTGTCGTCAGGCGGTCTGATGAACTGCCTCGGTGCAGACGCGGTCGAGGGATGGCGCGCGGTTAACCTCGCCATGGCGCCGTTCCTTGTGCTGGCAGGTGGCTCACTGATTTGGTTAGTGATGCGCCAAAAGCCGCGCTCTGCGCCGGCTGAATGACGTCCGCGCGGCGGCTTGGACAGCGACAATCCGACCAGAAGCAGTGGGCGGCTAAAGCGCCCAGCGAACGAGGCGGCTGCGTTTTCTGAACTCCGAAAGTCGAATGCTCCCATCTGCAACGCGGGTCGGGTTCTGAGCGATCTGGCGTAAAAGTGGTGCCGTCTGCCAGCCTTCCAGAATAGCGGGGCGCGCCTGTTGAATCACGCGTCGTCGCACGACCATTTCATCGCCGATGGTTCTCTGGAAATCAGCGGCTCGTTGTGAGATTGCCGCCGGTCGCCCATCCACCAACGGGATGCGTCCGCGCGCTTCAAGGGCAGGCACGGCCTTCATAAAACGCACGAAGGCGCTGGCCTGTCCGAAGAGGCGAATGGCTTCTCTTGGATGCGCAAGCGTTGGATCCAGATCGCGGTCGGCTCCAAGTGCGGCGGCTGCGGCCCACATCAGGTCCCCACCTGTCTTTATCAGATACTCGGCAAAGTGATCTTCGTCTTCAAAAGCCTCTTTATAGATATCCCAGCGCCGGGCCTGAATGAGGCGGTCAAGTTCTCGAGCGATCTCGGGCGTAATTGCCTCGGCCAGCGGAAGTGTGACCTCGTGTTTCCGCACGGGCCTGCCTTCGGCAATCTCCTCAAGCGCGTCGCGCCACCATTGCAGCCGCATCTCGGCTATCATTGGCTCTTCGGTGACCCAAGGTGTGCGCGCCACTTCAAAGTTGAACGCATAAAGCGGGAAGAGAACGCGACGTGCGGTCACCGGGGCCGCCATTGCGGCGGCAAATCGTTCAGGGTCGCCGCGTTGGACGATTTCGGCACAGGCTTGCAGGGTCATACCGGCTCCGCGATGATCTGGAGATAGCCCGTTTCAGCGCGCGCCTTGCGCCAACCGTCAATCTCGCGTTGTGCGCCTTCAAGGGTCGCGACCATATCGCCAGACGCCAAAGACTTCAGGGCGTCGATGCGCGACTGAATCGGCAAGTAGTACGCCTTCCATGCGGCGTAAGGGAGCTTTAAGGCATCAAAGACAGTGTATTCTGCCGCGGGGACTTTTTCGTAAACAGTCTCGTGGTCAAATACCTCGCCTTCGCCTTCCCAAAAATCTGTAGCCGCTGGGGACGGTGTCTTGTTGAAATAGGCAGGATGCGAAAAAACCAAAGCGCCTGACGGAGCGAGCATCGAATGGAAGGTCCGCAATCCTGCGTCTAAACCAAGGAAGTACAATGCGCCGTCGCTCCAGATCAGATCAAACGGACCAGTGAACGTTTCCATGTCTGTAGCAACGGCTTCGACACGCGGATCGTCGCCGTAGCGCTTAACAACCTGCTCCACAAACGGCACGAGGCTGTCCACAGCTGAGGCATGTCCGGCGAGCGCCCAAGCGAGAAGCTCGTCAATATCCGCGCCCGAGCCGCAACCTGCGTCAAGGATGCGTTCAGAACCCCCGGCGCGAATTATCCTTAGCGTAAAATCAAGCGTCTCCCTGTCCCCCGGCCCTTGCCGAGGCAGGCTTTCGTAAAGATCAAAGAGCGCGCTCACGAGGCAGAAACACCGTCGCGCAGCAGCTTCCATGTGATCGCGTCCAGTAACGCCTCGAAAGAGGCATCAACTATGTTGGCTGACACACCAACCGTCGCCCATGCGCGGCCCTGATCGTCTGCGAAATCGATGATCACGCGTGTGACCGCTTCGGTGCCACCTTGGGTGATGCGCACGCGAAAGTCAGTCAGACGCATGTCTTCGACCTTGTCCTGAAACGGGCCAAGGTCGGATTTCAATGCCTGCCAAAGCGCGTTCACCGGGCCGTCGTCCTGAATATCCTGCGCGTGTTCGTTCTTGAAGAAACTGGTGCGCGCGCCATCGCGGGTCGACACTGTCACCACGGCTTCGGATTCCACCACGATCTCACCACGCGCATTGCGACGTCGTTCTGTAATGACGCGGTAGCGCTCGACCTCGAAAAAGTCAGGGGCCAGACCCAACTCGCGCCGTGCAAGAAGCTCAAAGCTCGCCTGCGCGCTGTCGTAGGCATATCCGTCGGTCTCTCGCTGCTTCACAGCATCAAGGATCCGCGACAGGGCCGCATCGCCTTTTTCCGCGTCGATCCCCATTTCTTCAAGGCGGCGCAAAAGGTTCGATTGGCCCGCCTGGTTGGACATTGGGACAATGCGTGCATTGCCGACCGTTTCAGGCGCGATGTGTTCGTAGGTGGTGGGATCCTTGACGATGGCGCTGGCGTGAAGGCCTGCCTTGTGGGCGAAAGCGGAGGCTCCGACATAGGGCGCCGCGCGTTGCGGCACGCGGTTGAGAATATCATCCAGCATCCGCGACACGCGCGTAAGCGTCATAAGTGCTTCAGCCGGAACACCAACTTCGTAGCGGCTGGCGTAGGGCTCCTTCAAAAGCAACGTCGGGATCAGCGTAATAAGATTCGCGTTCCCACAGCGTTCGCCCAGACCGTTCAGTGTGCCCTGGATCTGGCGCGCACCTGCGTCCACGGCCGCGAGCGTGCCGGCCACTGCAGTGCCTGTGTCGTCGTGGGTGTGGATGCCCAGATGGTCGCCGGGGATGCCTGAAGCGATCACTTGTGAAGTGATCTCGCCCATCTCGCTTGGCAACGTGCCACCGTTAGTGTCGCATAGGACCACCCAACGCGCGCCCGCATCATAGGCGGCTTTCAGGCAATCCAGCGCATAATCGGGGTTGGCTTTGTAGCCGTCGAAGAAATGCTCAGCATCAAACAAGGCTTCGCGCCCCTGTGCCACGAGATGAGCGATGCTTTCCGAGATGTTGGTGCGGTTTTCTTCAAGCGTGATATTAAGGGCGGTGTCGACATGGAAGTCATGCGTTTTGCCAACGATACAAACCGCTGGCGTGTTGGCATTCAGGACACCCGCAAGAACGTCATCGTTCGCAGCAGACCGCCCTGCCCGTTTGGTCATGCCGAAAGCCGTAAAGGTCGCACGGGTTTGCGGGCGCGTTTCAAAGAACGCGCTGTCAGTCGGGTTTGCGCCGGGCCAGCCGCCCTCGATGTAGTCGAGCCCAAGATCATCAAGCGCCTTGGTGATCTGCGTTTTCTCGTCCGAGGAGAACTGAACGCCTTGCGTTTGCTGGCCGTCGCGCAACGTGGTGTCGAAAAGAAAGAGCCGTTCTCGAATCATTTCAGGGCCTCCAGTTTGGCAGGATCAAGCGTGGCATTTGACGCGAGGCTCGCTTCTGGTCCCCGTCCCGTTGCCCGAACTGAAATTCCCATTTTTTCAAGACTGTTTTTCAGGTCATCCGCTGCCGCGTAGTCTTTCGCAGCGCGCAGGTCTTCCCACTTGCCAAGAAGGTCAGAGAGAAGGGATTGAGCGTCTTGCAAACCTTCCCCACCAGAGTGCATGACACCGACGACTTGTTCAACTTCTCCGCGGAACCAGTCGACCTCCTCGGCGTCCGGCAAACCAACCAGCCGCATTGCGGCCTTAAGATAGGGCGCACTGAGGCTTTCCATTTCGGACAAGGCCAGATGCGTGTTCAGATCATCGGATAAAGCATCAACAACCCGGTTCGGCACAACTTTTGCCGCGACCACGCCATCGGTTTTGCTGAACCATTTAACAAGCCGCTTGCGGGCCTCGTCGCGCTTCTTCTCGGTCCAGTCCATCGGCTTGCGATAATGCGTCGACAAAAACACAAACCGGATCACTTCTCCTGGCACGCCCTGATCCAGCAAATCGCGCACAGTGAAGAAGTTGCCCAGAGACTTGGACATCTTCTTGCCCTCGACCTGAAGCATCTCGTTGTGCAACCAGACATTGGCAAAGCCATGCCCCATGCAACGCGATTGCGCTATTTCGTTTTCGTGGTGCGGGAATTGCAGGTCATTGCCGCCGCCGTGGATGTCGAAAGACCCGCCCAGCAACTCGTACGCCATTGCCGAACATTCAATATGCCAGCCCGGACGCCCGCGACCCCACGGGCTATCCCATCCGGGCGTGTCTGCGTCCGACGGCTTCCACAAAACGAAATCCAATGGGTCTTCTTTGTAGGGCGCAACCTCAACCCGCGCGCCCGCGATCATGTCATCGACAGACCGCCCTGAAAGCGCGCCATAGTCTTCATAAGACCGAACCCGGAACAGTACGTGGCCCTCGGCCTCGTAGGCATTGCCCTGGTCGATCAACCCTTGTGTCATTGTGATCATCTGAGCGATCCATTCGGTCGCGCGCGGCATCTTTGACGGAGCAAGCGTGCCAAGGGCCGCCATATCCTCAAGGTACCATGCGATCGTTTCATCCGATCGTGCGCGGATCAGGTCTTCGAGGCTGCCTACGGCGCCAGCCTCTTTGCGCGCTTTCGCAGTTGCGTTGATCTTGTCGTCCACGTCGGTGAAGTTGCGCACATAGGTGACATGATCGGCCCCGTAGACGTGTCTCAGCAACCTAAACAAAACGTCGAACACCACAACAGGGCGTGCGTTGCCAAGATGCGCGCGGTCATAGACCGTCGGCCCACAGACATACATCCGCACATTCCTATCATCGATGGGCGTGAATGGCGCTTTTCGGCGCGTGGCCGTGTTGTGAAGCGTTATCTTAGTCATAAGCAAAAGTCCTTAGGGCGTGAAACGATCCCGCGCGGGCTTTAGCAAGGTCATGATGGATAGAAAAGGGACCAGTCCGCGCGACAGATGTCAGGCGATAATAATACACTCAATGAGGAAACGGGTCCGTGTCATGAAAGGTTGTATAGGCGGAAGGTCCGCTATTTGCAAAGATTTTCAAGACGTCCATTTGGCCTTTGGGTGGTTGGGGCGTGGCCAAACACGCTAGCACACGCTCCCCGAGGTATTTTTGAAAGTGTAAGGACGCCGGTCGTCACGAAAATTGAAGGCGGCGTTAAAGACCTTTCATTTGACTTTTCCGTCGTAGATCTGCCCATTCGGGACATGAGACTTTCAACACGCATCACAGGGCTGACCGGAGGGGGATCCGACGGTTGGGACATCTTGCGCAAATCACGCGCCATGAAGGCAAACGGTAACGATGTGGTCGAGCTGACGATAGGCGAGCACGACCGGCGCACAGAAACCGAAATACTTGAAGCAATGCATCGATCCGCGCTGGGCGGACATACGGGGTATCCCGATCTGCCGGGGACGAACGCTTTGCGTCACGCCATCGCGGCCCGCGTTCAGGAACGTACAGGTGTCAGAACCGCGCTTGAAAACGTTATAGTCTCACCAGGTGCTCAGTCCGCTTTGTTCGCAGCCCATACGGCGGCCTGCGATCCGGGCGATACCGCCTTGTTCATAGACCCCTATTACGCGACCTATCCCGGTACGATCCGCGGCTCCGGTGCAATTGCCAAGGCGATCCCTGCACGGGCCGAGGCGGGCTTCCAACCCGATGCAGCCGATCTTGCGGTCGCCGCCGGCGGAGCCAGTTCGCTTTTGATCAATTCGCCGAATAACCCGACAGGCGTGGTCTATTCGCGCGATACGATGGAAGCGATTGCTGAAGTCGCAGAAGCCCATGATCTCTGGGTGATCTCGGACGAAGTTT
The DNA here is from genome assembly GCF_057460485.1 of Boseongicola sp. Lineage (NCBI taxonomy): Bacteria > Pseudomonadati > Pseudomonadota > Alphaproteobacteria > Rhodobacterales > Paracoccaceae > Boseongicola > Boseongicola sp. Next base: position 6,806 of record NZ_JBVCWP010000064.1, on the reverse strand, counting down.
ACGACACGCAAATCTGGGAAGGCGAACACTTGTCGCCGCGCCAGCTTCCGGGCATGGCCGAGCGCACGCTTGTTGCGGGGTCTCTCTCGAAAAGCCATGCAATGACCGGTAGTCGTATTGGATGGCTGGTTGGACCGGCCGAGGCGATGGAACACGTCGAGAACCTCTCGACACACACCACTTACGGCGTTCCCGGATTTATTCAGGACGCCGGATTGTTTGCATTGCAGCAAGGCGCAGGATTTGAGGACCGTATCGCGGCGCCGTTTAAGCGCAGGCACGCGAAGGTCGCTGGGTATCTTGCAGCGCGGGGGCTTTCTGTAGTCCCGTCGCGCGCCTCGATGTACTTGATGCTTGATATCCGCGGGACGGGTCTTAGCGGCGAAGACTTCGCGCATCGTCTGCTGGATCAGAATCTGATTGCGGTCATGCCGGGCGAAAGCTTTGGGGCGGCGGCGGCAGGACACCTTCGCGTTGCTTTGACCGTGGATGACGACCGCCTGATGGCCGCAGTTGCAACTTTGGCCGACCTGGTGGGCGCACTTGCCACTTCGGCCGCCTGATCTGAAAGCTGGACAGCGTACCCCACGAGATGCATGACGCGAGCTATGGGTGAGCCGCATAAGCCAAAGATCAACCACAGTCTTCTCGAAGATGCCCAAGCCTTTTTGCTAGGGACGGCGCTTTGCGCGCTGGGCCTGCAATTTGTGACGCATCTGGGACTGATCACCGGACAAACAGCAGGGCTTGCTGTGCTGCTTACTTATGTATCCGGCCAGAGCCTTGGTTTGGTCTTTCTTCTGGTCAACCTGCCGTTTTGGGGATTGTCTTGGTTCCGGATGGGACCGCGGTTCACCGTCAAAAGCATTATTGCTGTCGCCGTTTTGTCGGCGATGACCGAAGTCTTGCCCGGCGCAATTGTCATTGGTCATCTGTCTGCACCTGTTGGAGCCGCCCTGTCTGGCGCGCTGATCGGGATGGGATTAATCGTTCTGTTCCGCCACGGCGCCTCGCTTGGCGGCATTGGTGTATTGGCGCTTTTCCTGCAAGAACGCCTGCGGATCCAAGCAGGTTGGACACAACTTGCCTTTGACGCCCTCTTGTTTCTGGCGGCCTTTAGCGTCCTGCAATGGGACCTGGTCATCTGGTCGCTTTTGGGCGCGGTCGTGGTCAACCTGATTGTCGCTGTCAATCACCGGGGCGACCGCTATATCGCACGGTAACACCGATTGCTGCTGGCCTTTGCTGCGACTGCACGATAAGGCCGCGCAAAGCCACCCCGAGAGAGATCATGGACCTTAGAAATATCGCAATCATCGCACACGTCGACCACGGCAAGACAACGCTGGTCGACGAGCTTCTCAAGCAATCCGGCGCTTTCCGCAAAGGCCAAGATGTAGCAGAGCGCGCGATGGACTCCAATGACCTCGAGCGCGAGCGCGGCATTACCATCCTTGCCAAGTGTACCTCGGTCGAATGGAAGGGCACACGGATTAATATCATCGACACCCCCGGTCACGCTGACTTCGGCGGTGAAGTCGAGCGGATCCTGTCGATGGTTGACGGTGTTGTTTTGCTGGTGGACGCCGCCGAAGGCCCGATGCCGCAGACCAAATTTGTAACCTCAAAGGCGCTGGCGCTGGGCCTACGCCCGATTGTCGTGCTGAACAAAGTCGACAAGCCGGATGCGGAACCCGACCGCGCCCTGGACGAAGTCTTCGACTTGTTCGCCGCTTTGGATGCCAATGAAGACCAGCTTGATTTCCCACATCTTTATGCCTCGGGACGCGCTGGTTGGGCGGATGCCTCGCTTGAAGGCCCACGCAAAGGCCTTGCCGCGTTGTTTGATCTGGTCGTTCATCACGTGCCGCGTCCACGCCAACAAACGTCCGTCGACAAGGACTTCAGCATGCTGGCTACGACACTTAGCGCTGACCCATATCTTGGGCGCCTTTTGACGGGTCGTATCGAAACAGGAAAGCTTAAGACCGGCGCAACAGTGCAGGCCATGAGCCGCATCGGCGAAAAGATCGAACAATTCCGCGTGTCGAAAATTCTCGCGTTCCGCGGGTTGTCGCAGCAGTCAATCGATGAAGCCTCGGCTGGCGACATCGTATCAATTGCGGGTATGTCCAAAGCGACTGTAGCCGACACCATTGCAGCCCTTGCCGTGGAAGACGCCCTGCCCGCGCAACCAATTGATCCGCCAACGATTTCTGTGACTTTTGGAATCAACGACAGCCCACTTGCCGGACGTGATGGCAAGAAAGTACAAAGCCGCGTTATTCGTGACCGCTTGATGAAAGAAGCTGAAACAAACGTCGCAATCAAAATCTCTGATACACCCGGCGGTGAAGCCTTCGAGGTTGCCGGTCGCGGTGAATTGCAGATGGGTGTTCTGATCGAGAACATGCGACGCGAAGGCTTCGAGCTTTCAATTTCGCGCCCACAGGTTCTGATGCGTGAGATCGACGGCGTAAACAACGAACCGATCGAAGAAGTCACCATCGACGTGGATGACGACTACACTGGCGCGGTGATCGAAAAGCTGACCGGACCACGCCGGGGTGAATTGGCGGAAATGAAGCCCGCTGGTGCTGGCAAGACCCGCATCATTGCCTTGATCCCATCGCGCGGCCTGATTGGCTACCACGGTGAGTTTATGACCGACACCCGCGGAACAGGCGTTTTGAATCGCGTGTTTCACGGCTGGGCACCCTATAAAGGCGCAATTCCGGGACGCCGTGCAGGTGTTCTGATCTCGATGGAATCCGGCGTTTCGGTTGCCTATGCGCTCTTCAACCTTGAAGATCGTGGCCGAATGTTCATCGGTCCACAAGAGCAGCTGTATCAGGGTATGATCATCGGCGAACACTCCCGCGAGAACGATCTGGAAGTGAACCCGCTGAAAGGCAAGAAGCTGACCAACGTGCGCGCCTCTGGCACGGACGAAGCGGTGCGCCTGACAACACCGATCACCCAGTCGCTGGAGCAGGCCATTGCCTATATCGACGACGACGAATTGGTCGAAGTCACGCCCAATGCAATTCGCCTGCGCAAACGCCATCTGGACCCGCACGAACGCAAACGAGCATCACGTAGCGTGTCTTAAGGGCTCTTAACGGCTCAATCGCGCTTTACGGACAGAGGCGAAGGCTGTATCCCGGCCCTCGCCCTTGGACAAACGTGTGTGCGCCATGACCAGCTTGAATGATATCCGCTCCACCTTTCTGAATTCGTTTGAAAAAAACGGACATAAAATCGTGGACAGCTCGCCGCTTGTTCCGAGAAACGATCCGACTTTAATGTTCGTTAATTCGGGAATGGTGCAATTCAAGAACCTCTTCACCGGGGTCGAACACCGCGACTACAAACGCGCCACAACATCGCAGCGCTGTGTGCGCGCAGGCGGCAAACACAACGACCTCGACAACGTCGGCTATACCGCGCGCCACCACACGTTCTTCGAGATGCTCGGCAACTTTTCCTTCGGCGATTACTTCAAAGAAGACGCCATTCCCTTCGCGTGGGACATGCTGACCAAAGACTTCGGAATCGACAAATCAAAGCTGCTCGTTACCGTTTACCATAACGATGACGAAGCCGCCGACATCTGGAAGAAATACGCAGGATTGTCGGATGATCGCATTATCCGGATCGCGACAGACGACAATTTCTGGATGATGGGACCAACGGGGCCTTGCGGGCCCTCGTCCGAGATTTTTTACGACCACGGCGACCACATCTGGGGCGGCCCTCCGGGAAGCGCAGACGAAGACGGCGACCGCTTCATCGAGATCTGGAACCTTGTTTTCATGCAGTACGAGCAGTTCGAGGACGGCTCGCGCAAGGAACTCGCCGCACAATCCATCGACACTGGTATGGGTCTGGAGCGCGTCGGCGCACTTCTTCAGGGCAAGCATGACAACTACGACACGGACCTGATGCGTGCCCTGATCGAAGCGACCGCGAACGCGATATCAACTGACCCCGATGGCCCCGGTAAAGTCCATCATCGGGTGATCGCTGACCATCTTCGCTCAACGTCGTTCCTAATTGCAGACGGCGTCATGCCATCGAACGAAGGTCGTGGCTATGTGTTGCGCCGGATCATGCGCCGCGCCATGCGGCACGCGCATCTCCTTGGCGCAGGAGGTCCTGTGATGCACAGTCTGGTGCCCGCGCTGGTCCGTGAAATGGGTCATGCATATCCCGAATTGGGGCGCGCGCAATCGATGATCGAAGAAACACTAAAACTCGAAGAAACCCGGTTTCTTGAAACGCTTGATCGCGGCTTGCGGCTTCTGGACGACGAGCTCGAAAAACTTCCGGAAGGCGCTGACCTTCCCGGAGCATCCGCTTTTAAACTGTACGACACTTTTGGCTTTCCGCTTGATCTGACTCAGGATGCTTTGCGCGAAAAGGGCCTGTCGGTCGACACCGAGGGCTTCGATGTGGCCATGTCTGAACAAAAGGCAAAAGCACGCGCCGCCTGGTCCGGATCTGGCGAAACAAAAGACGCAACTGTCTGGTTTGACATTGCCGAAACACACGGCGCGACCGAATTCCTGGGCTATGACACAGAGCTTGCAGAGGGCGTCGTGTTAGCAATCGTTAAAGGCTCCGATCCAGTGAAGTCTCTTGCCGAAAGCGAAAGCGGCTGGGTCGTCGTGAATCAGACCCCGTTTTATGGCGAAAGCGGCGGTCAGGTTGGGGATCAGGGATATCTTCGCAACCTCGAACATAACGACCACGGCGGCGCGGTATCCGACAGCCAACGCTTCGCCGCCGGAGCAATTTTTGGACATTATTACCACGCGCAGTCAGGCGGCCTTAAAGTTGGCGACGCGGTTCAGCTTGAAATCAGCCATACCCGTCGAAGCGCAATCCGCGCGAACCACTCTGGCACACACCTTTTGCACGAGGCTTTGCGCCAAGCTCTTGGCGATCACGTCTCTCAGCGCGGCTCGTTGAATGCTCCCGATCGTTTGCGCTTTGATTTCAGCCACAACAAAGCGCTAAGCTTTGAAGAGTTAAGGCGGGTTGAAGGCGACGTTAACGCCTTCATCCGACAAAATGCTCCTGTGCATACCCGCATCATGACACCGGACGAAGCCCGCGGCATCGGCGCACAAGCACTTTTTGGCGAGAAATACGGTGACGAAGTGCGGGTCGTGTCGATGGGCGAAGCCGACACCGGCAAAGGGGCCGACGGTAACACATTTTCGATAGAACTTTGCGGCGGCACGCACGTTCGGAGAACCGGCGACATCGGCGTGTTCGTGACCCTTGGCGACAGCGCGTCTGCAGCTGGGGTACGCCGGATTGAAGCCCTGACCGGGGAAGCCGCATTCAGATATCTAAGCGAACAAGATCACCGACTTGGAGCAATCGCCAATGCGCTTAAAGCTCAGCCAAGTGAGGTCATAGACCGCGTCAAGGCGCTTCAAGACGATCGCAAAGCGCTTGCATCCGAAGTTGCCGACTTGCGCCGCCAAGTTGCGATGGGCGTCAGCGGCGACACAAACGAAGCCGAAACAGTGAATGATATCAAAGTCATCGCGCAGGTCGTCACGGGTGTTTCAGGCAAGGACTTGCCAGCCTTGATCGACGACCACAAAGCGCGGCTTGGCTCGGGCGTGGTCGTTCTGATCGCAGATACCGGCGGTAAAGCCGCCGTCGCGGCGGGTGTGACTTCGGACTTTGTCGAGACCGTTTCGGCCGTCGATCTTGTTCGGGCTGCGGTCGCCGAACTTGGTGGTAAGGGCGGTGGCGGACGCCCTGACATGGCGCAAGGTGGCGGCCCGTCAGCTGACAATGCAGAGGCCGCGATTGCCGCGGCAAAAAAGGTTTTGGAGGACTAAATGGGCGCTCTTTGGATTGCACATGTGGACGTGACCGACGACCAAAAATATGCGGAATACATCAAGGTCGCGTCCGTGGTGATCCCCGAACATGGTGGGACCTTTATCGCACGCGGCGGAAAATTCGTTCAATTTGAAGGTCGGGAACGTGGACGCAACGTCGTGGCGCGATTCCCAAGCGTCGAAGCTGCCGAAAACGCCTATAATGACCCTCGGTATCAAGAGGCTGTCAAGATCGCCAAAGAAGCATCAGAACGCGAAATTATGGTCATCGAGACCACCGATTGATTGGCGGCCATCTTGGCGTAATGATGGCGCGCCATGGATCAAAAGGGCGTGTCACGGGGCTGTTTATCCGTTCTGAACGGCGTGCCACGGTATCGACTGTTGAAGCTGTGTACGTGGCATTGGATGGCCTGGACGGCGACCATGCACGCGCTGGCAAGCGCGCGGTCACTTTGATCCAGGCCGAGCACCTTCCCGTTATTTCAGCGTTTCTGGGTGGTGTTACCGTTGCAGCTGCCGACCTGCGTCGCAATATACTCGTGACCGGTATCAATCTACTGGCGCTTCGCAAAACCCATGTCCGGATCGGCGAATGTGTCCTGTTCGTTCATGGGCCCTGCCCGCCCTGTTCGCGGATGGAAGAAGTATTTGGCCACGGCGGCTATTCTGCTGTGCGTGGGCATGGCGGTGTTTACGCCGAAGTGATCGAGCCGGGCCTCATAACCTTGTCGACGTCAGTCGCCAGGCGCGGCGACGACTAAGATTCTGAGAAGGAAATCTCGCAAGATTTTGACTCAGAAAGGGCCGCGCATTTGCGTCGGCCCTCTTAGAATCATATGTCAGATCAGGCTTCAATCAACCCGTCATCATCGCTGGCAGGACTTGCCTTGGCAACTTTCGGCTCGTCAAAATCAAGTCCATGTGCACTACGAATTT
>NZ_JBVCWP010000063.1:0-16289 GCF_057460485.1 Boseongicola sp. | reverse complement strand
TGCGTGCGGGCACTTGTTTTCCCGACTTCGGCGACAGCCATGCATCCCAACGCGGCCACCAAGACCCCTCATGAAAATCCGCACTCTCGCGCCATGCGTCGGTGTCGAGGGTCCAGTCGTCATTGGTGTAGTGACCATATTTCATCTTAGAAGGCGGATTCACAATTCCGGCGATATGTCCGGACTCCGAGAGAATGAAGGTTTTTGAGTGGCTGCCCATTTGCTTGATGCCGGTATAGGACGTCGTCCAGGCTGCAATGTGGTCGGTCTCGCAGGCAATCGCACAGACCGGGACAGTGACATCCGAGATTTTCAGGGTTTCGCCCAAGACCTCGAAGCCCTCGCGGGCGAAACGGTTTTCCTGACAAAGTCCGCGTAGGTATTCCATCGCCATACAGCCGGGCAGGTTGGTTCCATCGCCGTTCCAATACAGAAGATCAAACGCTGGTGGTGCCTCGCCCATCATGTAGCTGCGGATGGCCGGCCCATAAATCAGATCGTTTGACCGCAGATAGCTGAAGGTTTTAGACATGATCTTCTTGTCCAGCATCCCATCGACTTCCACCTGTGCTTGGATCGAGTCCACAAAGTCGTTCGAAAGGAAAACACCCACTTCGCCCTGGTCTTCAAAGTCAGTCAGCGCAGTAAACAGGGTTGCCGACTTGATCGACTTGTCGCCGCGCTTTTTCATCAAAGCCAATGTCAGCGACAAAGTTGTCCCGGCAATACAATAGCCAACCGCGTTGACCTGTTTCTCGCCGGTGATCGTTTTCACCTGCTCAACGGCACTAAGATACCCCTTCTCAACATAGTCGCCGAGGCCAATATCGCGGTAGCTTGGGTCCGGGTTCTTCCAGCTCACGACAAACAAAGTATAGCCTTGCTCGACGATCCACCGGATCAATGAGTTCTGGGGCTTCAGATCGAGAATGTAGAATTTGTTGATCCACGGCGGAAAGAGAACCAGCGGCGTTTTGTGCACTGTCTGTGTTTTCGGCGCGTATTGGATCAGCTCGAACAATTCATTTCGATAGACAACCGAACCCTCAGCGGTCGCGATGTTCTCGCCGACTTTAAAGGCGTTCTTGTCGGCAAGCGTGACAAGCATCTCGCCATCACTCGCCTCTATATCACGGACAAGATTCTCCAAGCCATCGACCAAAGACTGTCCGTCGGTTTCAACCGCCTTGGTCAGGGCGGCCGGGTTTGTGCCAAGAAAATTCGTCGGGCTCATCATATCGACGATCTGGCGGGTGAAATAGCGCGCGCGCTTTTTGTCCTTATCTTCTAAACCCTCAAGCTTATCCACCATCTCGGACATGGCGTCCGCTGAAAACAAGTACTGCTGTTTCACGTAGTTGAAGAAGGGATGATTCTCCCACAAAGGGTCGCTAAATCGGCGGTCTTTCGGCGAATGATCCTCGGGTGGCTCAAGCTTGCCGTGCGCGAGGTTGTTTTGAGCGTCTATATAATGCGTGAGTGCTTTCGCCCAATAGCCGACCTGATGTTCGATCAGCTTGGAGGGGTTTGACATCATCTCCGCCATGTAGGCCGAGGCGGCCTTCTTGTAGAGGTCCTCGCCCGGACCGTCGAGCCCCGGATGCTTTGGTTTCTTTGCGGCAACCGCGGCAATCAACCTCTGAGACAGCTCCTCGATTCGCGCCAGATTTTCGTTCAGGCGGTCCAGATTCGCCGGCGTTTCTGTTTCTTTTGTTGCCATTGGCGGGTTTCGAGCCTATTTTGCAGGTGCAGCATTTAAGTTGTGATGTACGAACGTAAGTCTATCGCCGCAACCTTCTAAGGGTCAAAGCGACGAATTGGCTCGCCAACCTTGAGGTGCCAGATGCGATATATGATGACTTACGATCTGATGGATACTTTCCGGAATACAAACCAGTGGGCGGGCGCAAGCGCGCAAGCAATTGCATCCTACCCGATATGGGGCATGTTTCCCAACCCGGCGTTCAATCTGATGGCCGCATGGGGCGAAGTGACCGAGCGCAGCTTCTCGCGCATGGTGACAAAACCTGACTGGGGTCTCGACAGCGTTGTGGGGGCAGACGGCCGTGACCATATCGTGACGGTTGAAAATGACCTTCGGCGTCCGTTTGGTGATCTGATCCACTTTGATGTGCAGGGGCGTGCGCCAAAAAAGCGACGGGTTTTGCTCGTGGCTCCTATGTCGGGCCATTATGCGACGCTTCTGCGCTCGACCGTCCAAAGCCTTCTGCCGGACGCGGATGTCTGGATCACCGATTGGCACAACGCCCGTGATATCCCGGTAAGCGCCGGAAAATTCGATATTGAAGATTATACGCTCTATCTCGCCGAATTCATGGACCATCTTGGCCCCGATCTTCATGTGATCGCTGTGTGCCAGCCGGCGCCACTTGCACTGGCTGCGACGGCGTATCTTGCGGCTCAAAACCCCAAAGCTCAGCCTCGAACACTTACTCTTATCGGTGGCCCCATCGATCCCGATGCGAACCCGTCCGACGTGACCGACTTTGGTCGCCGCGTCACGATGGGTCAGCTTGAGCAAATGATGCTTCAGCGCGTCGGTTTCAAACACGCCGGCGTTGGGCGAATGGTCTATCCGGGGCTCTTGCAGCTTGCGTCTTTCGTATCGATGAACTCCGAAACCCATTCATCGGCGTTTTACGAACAAATCATGCGGGTCTCTAAAGCCGAGGCCGGCGATCATGATAAGCACAATAAATTCTACGACGAGTATCTTGCGGTCATGGACATGACGGCGGAATTTTACATGTCGACGGTCGAGCGAGTCTTTAAGAACCGTGAGATCGCTCAAAACCAATTCGTTGTGGACGGACGCCCGGTCGACATTGGCGCAATCAACAACGTTGCCGTAAAAATCGTCGAAGGCGAAAATGACGATATCTCGGCGCCGGGTCAGTGCCTTGCTGCGCTTGACCTGCTTACGGGTCTGCCGGACTCCAAAAAAGCCGCGCATCTCGAGCCGGGTGCGGGACACTACGGCATCTTCGCGGGCAAAAGCTGGCGCAACAACATCCGCCCTCTGGTTCTCGATTTCATCGACGCGAATTCGCCAGCGACGGCCAAACGCAAAAAGCGCGCTTAATCAGGTCCAGTTAACAGCAGCGCCGCCGGGTAAGGCGGCACGGGCGCGCATGGGGAAATCCATCGCATAGTTTTTTGCGGCGCAAAAAGCGCCGACCCATTCGTCATTCATCAAAATGAAATCCAGAACCGAGGCCAGGAACTCCGCATCCTGCGCCCGCTCTCGAATGTCGTCGAGGCCTGCTCCAGTCGATCCAAGAAAGACGGGCAAAAGCTCGTCGTCTGAGGCAAGCCAGACAAGGGCTTCGATGGCCAGAACTTCGGCGGAGTCTCGCGCGAGGGGTGTCAAAGGGGCTCTCCTGGAAAGACTTTATGAACTCTTCTGAGAAAAGACTGAACGGCAAAGGAACAAATGTAAATATTACTGGGGCAGCACATGGCGAACCACATATTGCGCTTGGGTGGCTCGACGCCGGCACGGATCCTGACGTCGTCGCCGCTGACCGGCATATATGAGGTGCCGGACAGCGGCTCCCTTATCGCACGGGAACCATGTCTCAGCCTAAGACAAGAAATGTCCCACTTGGTTATTCTGCGGCGTGCGGTGGGGCAGCATCGATGATTGATACCACGCGCGGGCAAAAAACTGTGGTCGACCGTTTTCTTGGCCTTGCTGAAGGCGTCACTTATTGCGCCAAAGCAGCGGGGCGTAATCGGATCGAGGTCGCGTTTACTCCCGCCTGAGCCGGCGTAGGTCACGCGCAAGCCGGTCCGCATAAGCCGCGCGCTCATTGGGGTCTAGCCGTGAGAGTTGCTCGACAAGCAATGCTTCTCCGATGTTTTGGCGTCGAAGAGCGATCTCGCGCTGTTCCTGCAGAATTACTTGTACAGCCTTGGGGTCAAAAGGCTCGGTATTCAGAGCGGTCAGCAAGGCTTCGAACCGTGCGCGCAAAGCGCTTCTGTTCTCACGCAAGCGGTCATCGTCTCTGCGAATTTCCTGATAAAGCGCGCGACGATCTTCGGGTTCAAGGGCCCGAACGAAGGGAATTCCGACCACAGATCGTGCCGGACCGTCGAGGCGCTCGCCACGGTCTTTCCCACGATTGTCAATTACGATCCCCAATACAACACCGATGATCAGCATGTTGCAAATCAATGAGACGGCGAGAAGCGGTTTGACCCAGCGCCGCTTGGGAGTGGGTTTCTCGGTCATCCATCGACCTCCAGATCGCTAAAGCCACTTAGGGCGACGGCAGGGAGAAACGCAGAGACGTCAAAATCGGCGCTGTCTCCGAAAGCCAATCCGTCGGCGAAATCCGAAGATGGGACGTGGAATCCGATCCAGACCCCGGCAAGCGTCGCCGCTGCAAGACCTGACACCGGCACCATTGCGGCGGCTATCCGCGCCCAGAGGCTGATTGTCGTTGTGACCGCCATTGGAGTGGTTTGCTTAGCAATCACCGCATCCGCGTCGGCCTCAAGTCGCGCCATGAAATCGGGCGAAAGTCCCGGTGCATTGTTGCGCGCACCTTCGAACAAAGCCTCCAGCGCCAGATCGTCTTTTGCGTCATTGGTCATCATCATACCCCAGTTCGGCTCGTTTGCCCCGCAATGCCGCCCCGAGCGCGCGTTTTCCGCGTGCTACAAGACTTTCCACCGCTTCGACGCCGATGTCCATGATCTCGGCTATTTCCGGATTGCTCCGTTCTTCAATATGCCTCAGCACGACGGCGTGCCGCTGTCGCTCAGGCAGCGTGGCGAGAGCACCATTTAAGGCGTCGCGACGCGCAGTATCGGTCATTTGTTCCACAACCGATTGCAGGTCGGCTGCGGGTTCTGCAATTGCGTCGATGTCCACCGTCGGCTTCCTGGCCCGAAGTTTGTCGGTACACAGGTTCACCAAAACCCGGAAACACCACGTCGATACCTTGGCCTCGCCTTGCCGCCATTCCGGTGCGACCTTCCACAACCGAACAAGCGTTTCCTGAACCACGTCTTCGGCCTCTGCACGGTCGGACAAAACCCTGGTCGCATGCGATAAAAGGCGCGGCGCCAGCCGTTCTATCAGAACCCGCGCAGCACTTGCATCGCCGTTGGCCACAGCAACCAGAAGCGCCGCATCTGGCGCCGCATCTGGTGATGCTTCTGGATTTGCGTGTTGCATGGTCTGATGACAGGCCTAGCGCCGGATCGCCGTTTGGGCAATCCGGCACTGACTTGGATGTCTCACAGGCGCTCAGCTTCAACCGTCGCGCTTGCCACCTTTACCACCGCGGCGATCTGCCATTTTTTTGCGGAACTCTTCGAACTCTTCGGCGTTGACGCCGCCCGAGCCGTCGGTATCGGCGCGTTCAATCATCCGTTCGGCGCGCGGACCACCACCCTGACGGGCTTCAATCGCGTCGCGGCTTACGGTGCCATCTCCATCAGCGTCGAGGCGTGCGAATATTTGCATCGCGCGCTCCGCGGTCTGGGCCTGCATGTGAGCGATGAACTCGGCTTCTGTGACCTGACCGTCGCCGTTTGTGTCGAGATCGGCAAACCGTTTGGCGCGTGCGGCCTCAAGGTCTTGAGTCTGAATCTCGCCGCTGCCATCTGTATCAAGCGTTGCGAAATCCATCGGACCCGGTCCGCCGTGGCGTTCTTGTGCCTCGGCGACGCCTAACCCGGCGGTGATCGCAAGTGCTGCCAGAGCGAGGCGGAGTGTGTTGTTGTTCATTGGGAGCGTTTCCTTCAGCTTGTAAAATTTGTTTCGTGCTCTTCAAACGGTCGTGCGGCTGGCTTCCGTCGCACTTTTTGCAAAAAAGTTTTTTTAAGGACGCGACATCCCGCCGCAAGGACATTTGGTACCATTTCCTTTTTACCTTGCCGCCTCGATGGTTGCAGTTTGAAGGGCTGGCGGCGCGCTGGCTGGAAGGCATTGCGATGTATCACGATTACAAAATAGTTTTGAAGGACGATGTCCAACCAAACACCGAAGAGCGTGATGTGCGCGGCTCGATGTTACGGGGCTGGCGGCGGACCTGTCCGAATTGTGGGCGTGGTCCATTGATGAAAAGTTATCTGGCAGTGCGTGATAGCTGCCCTGTTTGCGACGAGGACCTGTCTCACCACCGTGCGGACGATGGGCCTGCTTATCTGACTATTTTGATCGTCGGGCATCTGATGGCGCCGGGTTTGATCTGGGCCTTTACCGAATTTCGTCCAGATCCAATGATCCTCGCCTCGACCTTTACAGTAGGATGTGTCGCGCTTTCGCTCTATCTTTTGCCAAGGCTGAAGGGGGCGATTGTCGGTTTACAATGGGCGAAACGCCTGCATGGTTTCGGGGCCTCCAATCGAGGTTGAACCTTTGAGCGACGACCTCCCAATTCGTGCGGCGTCGACGATTATTCTTATACGTGATGTTGCGACACGACCTGCGGTGTTAATGGGGCAGCGGGGAAAAGGCGCTGTTTTCATGCCAAGGAAATATGTGTTTCCCGGCGGAGCGGTGGATGCCGCGGACGCTAATGTGCAGCTTTCCGAGCCGATTGATCCGCGCAGTCGCCAGTTGTTGATGTTGGAGAAAGATGCACCCGAGGTTACGCCCGAAGCTCTTGCGGTGGCGGCGATCCGGGAGTTGGCCGAGGAGACAGGCTTGGTGCTTGAAAGGCCCGGCGCTTTGCGGTTTTTCCTTCGTGCGATCACGCCCCCCGGGCGGCCCCGGCGTTTTGATGCGCGTTTCTTTCTGGCGCCGGTCGAGGCTATTTCCGGCGGCGCAGAGGCCGATTTTCACGATAGCGACGAGTTGTCCCATTTGCATTGGGTGGCGCTGGACGATGTTCACGCGTTGGATTTGGTGAAGGTGACGGCGATGGTGCTTGAGCGTTTGGCCGAGCATTTGCCATCGCTTGAAACACCCAAGCGCGTGCCCTTGGTGAGGAATGACCGGATAGAGGATCGTGTGGTCTGGCTAGGTTGAGCCGATCAGCGTGACGGTGGTGATCGAGATCGTCAACAGGCCCATTCCAAGCAGTTCACGCGGCGATGTTTTTTCGCGAAAGAACAACACGCCCATCGCAAGCGAAAAGATCAACTCGATCTGCCCGACCGCAAAGACATAAGCGGCGTTCTGTAGAGAAAAGGCAGCAAACCAGCACCAGCTTCCGATCAGCGAAAACACTCCAACAAGCGATGATTTTCGCCAACCTTTTAGGGTCTCGCTGATCTGGCCGGGTTCGCGCAGGACCAGCCAAAGCCCAAGGGCGAGGGCTTGCGCCGTGGCGACGAAGGCCAGTGTCAGACCCGCAACAAGGAAGGTGTCGGCGCTGTCGATTGCAAGGACCGCGCCGCGATAACCGATTGCAGAAAGCGCGAAGAAAATACCTGATAACAATCCGATAGCCGCGCTTTTGTTGAGAATTCCGCCACCTTCTGGGGCCTTGGAAAGAAGCATCACTCCGATGAACCCAAGGGCAATGAAGGCAGCGCCAAGCGGGTCAAGAAGGTCCCCGAGGATGACGAAGCCTGCAAGCGCAGTCAGCATCACTTCGGTTTTCTTGAAGGTGATGCCGACCGCAAAAGAACGTCGTTTGAACAAGGTGACAGTGCAGATTGTGGCGAGGATTTGGGTTGCGCCACCGGACAGCGCGTAGGGCCAAAAGCTGGGTTTGACGTTTGGCAGCGTGGCGGGAGTAACGGCGATGTAAGCGGTCATAATCACAATGACGACGGGCGCCGACCACAAGAACCGCGCCCAAGTGGTGGCCGCGGGGCTAAGCGCAACTCCGGCCAGCACCTTTTGGATCGCAAAACGGATTGTTTGCGCGGCCGCGGCGGTGATGGCGAGGATAACCCAAAGCTTCATCCGCGGACCTTGGGTGGAAACGCGTGGTTTGGAAAGGGGTTAGCTGCGTCGCCAGATCGGATGTGGGACTGGGTCTTTGGGCGCCAGAAAATGCTTGGCGAACACTTCGCGATAGGAGCGATAAAAGTAGCCATCGTTTTGAGACAGGTAGCGGCCTGGATTCTTGCGGAAAAGGCGCGGCAAGCGATACCACGGGATGCGCGGATGGATGTGGTGCAGGACGTGGTAATTGTTGTTGAGGAACAAAAGCGCAAGCGGGCCCTGGTCGTCGATGATGACGGTGCGGCCCCGTGCTTTTACGTGGGCCTGATGTTCCAGGAAAGTACGGATTTTCAAAAGCGACAGCCCACCGTAGGCGGCAAGACCATAGGCCCAAAACGGAATTGTCGCGACAGTCGAAAGCCAAACAATAACAGCAGTGAGTGCGGGGATATGCCAGGCCCAACCCCTGAGGACGCGGGGATCAGCGCGGCGGTTTTGCCAGTCCGAGCGCAAGAAGCAGGCGGTGCCAAGAAGCGGGCCAATGAGGAGACGCCCGGCCAGCGTGTTGTTGGCGGTGCGGATGGCTTTGGCAAAGCGGGACATTTTATCCCAGTCACCGGGATCGATATAGTTGCTTTCGGGATCGTCGTAGGGGTCGGTTAGTCGGCTGTCTAGGTGGTGGTCCAGATGGGTGTCGCGGAAGCGGGTATATGGCAGGATCAGCGTCAGCGCGGGCGCGACGAGGAGCGCGTTTAAGCGGATGCTTTTGAAGGGGTGGCCATGGATCGCTTCGTGTTGGACTGATGAGAACTGCGCAATGGCGATGGCTGCGACAAGGATCGCAAATGGCAACGACAAGGTGGGCAGCCATATAGTGGCAATGGCCCAGACGAGGTAGGTCACAGCCAACACCAGAAGTGTTGGCCATTCGGTGGCGCCGGGCGTGGCCGATCTGAAAAGTGTTCTAAGTGTCGCGGTCCCCATATGCTGGTTTTCGCACTTGCGGGGTGTATGGGGAATTTCGTATGCAGTTACCATTAATTCACAAATCGTGAATTAAATCACCAACTGTGAGAAAATGGATAAACGCGACCGCGCTAAACTGTTCAAATTGAGGCTTTCTGAAGCGATGGCGGTGAAATCCGCGACCCAGAGCGGTCTGGCGCGGGCCGTTGGGGTAGATCGCTCGACGATCTCTCAACTTTTGACACGCGACACAGCACGAATGCCGAACGCGCAGGTGGTGGCCGAATGTGCGGCCGCTTTGGGTGTGTCCGGCGACTGGTTACTGGGTCTGTCGGACAAACCCGAACGCGCGGCGGATATTCTTGCAGCCTCGATGCAGGTGTCGGAGGCCCCGCGTGCCTTGATCGACGAACAAATTTTTGCGTGGCACCAAGAGGCGGCTGGCTACAAGATGCGTCATGTTCCGGCGGCGTTGCCTGATATGCTGAAGACAAGTGCGCTGCTTCGCTGGGAATATGAACCTCATTTGGGGAAGTCTTCGGATCAGGCGATCGGGGCCAGCCGCGACCGGTTGGAATGGATCCAGCAGTCTTTGTCAGACTACGAAATTGCCATGCCACTTTACGAAATTCAGTCTTTGGCGAGTTCGACAGGGTACTATAAGGGCCTGCCCAAGGACGTGCGTGACGAGCAGATGCGGTATCTTACGCAGCTTCACGCCGAGCTTTACCCGTCTTTGAGAGTCTTTTTATTCGATGCAAGGCGGCTGTGGTCTGCCCCACTGACGGTGTTCGGACCGTTGGTCGCCGTTTTGTATGTGGGTCAGTACTATATGGCGTTTCGCGACCGCGAGCGCGTCAAAGTCCTGACGGAGCAATTCGATGGGTTGGTGCGCGAAGCCACTGTGTCAGAGCGGGACTGGCCCGCCCATCTTCAGGCGCTTTCGGCTTTGGGGGGCTGAACCGAGCGTGGCTTTGGCCCAAATTCCTGCGCGGCAAGCTGCGATAGGACCATGGTTGCGTCGGATTTCGCCTTTGCGTCTGTTTTGGACGACACATCAATCACGTAGCCTCCGTTTTCGCCTTGATCGACGCGAAGCACATGGGCAGGGCGCAGCGCGCAGCCCTGTACAGCGTCCACGTCGAAGTCTTTGGTGACGACGGCAATCGTCGTGTCGCGCGGGGCTTCGCCTTGCGCACGTTGAATAACTTTTCGCATCAGCTCCAGGCGTTCGGGCAGGCAGATCACGACCCAATCCGCACCACACACGGTGCTTGAGATAGTGCTTTCGCGGGTCCAGTCGCGCTTGAGGTCGGGAACCCCTTCCGCAATGGGATCTGGATCAAAGCCGGAGACGGCCCATCCGGTTGCGTGAAACGCACGGGCGATGTCGCCGCCACGTGTGCCAAGCCCAAGAACCGCTACTTTCCGGGTCATGGTGCCTCCTGCATTGTCGTTTGAAGTTGGGATAGATCGTAGCCGTTGAAAGCCAGAATATCGCGCGCCGCTTTTAAGCGGTCGGCGGGAATGACGGGTTCTCGATTGAGGATCCAACCGGCGCGGCCTGACGGTGTGCCGACGACAGCGGTGCGATAGTCAGTGTCGACCCAAAGCACCCAGTAGTCGGCCGCAAACGGCACGCCATCGAGACGGATCTTAAGGCGTCCGGGGCCGTCAACGCGGGCGGTGCCGGCAATCTGGTCCGCACCATCGTCCGTGTCACAAATGTTCACGACATCAAACGTGCCGTTCTCTGCTGCAGTATAAGTGGCGGTTGTGTTGCGACAGCCTGCTTGGAACGGCACGGGGAAGCTGGCGACTTCGTACCAAGTCCCGGCGTATCGGGCGGCATCAAATGTGGCTATGGACGATATTGGCACGCCGGTATCGCGGTATTCTGGGAAGGCGACGCAGGCAGACAGGGCCAGTGGGATAAGGGCAAGCCAGCGCATCAGTTAATACACTGCGTTGCTATCTGACCGCCATCGGTCAGGATTTGGTGGCAGCCAAGGAAGGGCGTGGTGGGCGCGCAGGTGCGCGAGCGGGCAAGGCAGATGCTTTCGCAGTCGGAGGCTTCGCGACACTGCTGATTGGCGTCGTTTGTGGGGCGGTAACAGGTGAAAAGAACGCCACCTGCGCGCGCGCCCCAGCGTCCGCCGGAGTTTTCGCATTCGGTGCGGGGGCCTTCAAGGATATCGGGAACGCCGCCGGTTTCGGCAGATGCGCGCGGGCCGTCTTCCTGACACGCGGAAAGCGTCAGGGCGAGACAGATCGTTAAAAGACCGCGACTTAGCGCTGACATTCGTCCTCCCAAATATCCCTGCGTTCGTGTCGGACACTAGGGGTGCGTTTGGGAGCGGGCAACTGTGACGGTGCTTAGTAAGGCATCGGGTGGGCGCGGTGTGCTTTGGATACCTCAGCCAAAAGCTCTTCCGGCAATTCGACCGACGGTGCCTTGAGGATATGGGCCAGTTGCTCGGTCGTCGTGGCCCCAAAAATCGGGATCGTCGGGAAGGGCCGCGTGCGGGTCCATTGCAGCGCCATATGGGTGAAGTCGATGCCGAATTTGTCGGCGATTGCGGCGTAGACTTCGACGGCTTCGGCCACACGAGGACTATTGCGCCCCCCCATGCCGTTGCTGATCGACATGCGCGATCCTTTGGGGATGCTTTCGTGCCGGTACTTGCCGGTGAGGAAACCACAAGCAAGCGGCGAAAAGGCAAGAAGTGTGACGTCTTCGTGGTGGCTCAGTTCGCCCATGTCTGTGTCGTAGATACGGCAGAGAAGCGAGTATTCGTTCTGCATTGTCGCGACACGTGGGCCGCCGGCTTTCTCGGCTGCGTTCAACCAGTTCATTGTGCCCCACGCGCTGTCGTTTGACAGGCCAAAGGCGCGGATTTTACCTTCGTCGGCGAGGGCTTTCAGGACGTCCATGACTTCGGCCATGTTGTCGAGGATCGCGCTTTGGTGGGGCTGTTGGTCGGGCGCGAAGTCCCAGCACTGGCGAAAGTGGTAGGAGCCGCGGTTTGGCCAGTGGAACTGATAGAGGTCGACGTAGTCCGTTTGCAGGCGCTTGAGCGAGCCTTCGAGGGTTTCGCGCACGGTTGCCGCGGAGATGTCCTGTCCGGGTCGCACGAAAGCGCCGTTGGGGCCGGAGTGTTTGGTGGCGATGACAACCTGATCGCGCTTGCCGGATCTGGCGTTCCAGTTGCCGATTATTGTCTCGGTGGTGCCGACGGTTTCGGCCAGAACAGGGTTTACCGGGTACATTTCAGCGGTGTCGAGAAAGTCGATGCCCGCATCAAGCGCCATATCTATCTGGGTGTGGCTGTCGGCTTGGTTTGTTTGCGTGCCGAAGGTCATGGTGCCGAGGCAATAATCACTGACCTCGATGCCGGTGCGGCCAAGTTGGATACGGTTCATGGGGGAAATCTCCTTTGCGTATCGAGAAGGGATAGCGCCTCGCGTGGGATTGGCAAGTCGATCGGCGGGATTGAGAACAAAAAGCGAACATGCTAGAAGTGATTCATGTCTGCTGCCGCTGTTTCTCATCTTCTGACCCGTCAGACTCACCGCCGATCCAAGGCGCCTGCCGTGGCGTTTCTGGAGGGGCTCTCGCTTGAGCGGGGCCGGGCGCATGAGATTTGTGGCGCGGCGCGGCGGACGATGGCGTTTGCGGTGGCGCAGGCGATGGTGGGCAATGTGCTTTGGATCAGGCCATCTTGGACGCCTGGACGGCTTAATCCGGACGGCTTTATGCGGTTTGTCGATCCGGGACGGATTATCCGGGTGACGCCGAAGCGGCCCGAAGATTTGCTGTGGTGTACCGAAGAAGCTTTGCGGGCGGGGATTATTCCTTTGGTTGTCGCGGACTTGTCTGGGCCGCCCGGATTGACGGCGGTGCGGCGGTTGCATTTGGCGGCCGAGACGGGGGGCGAGATGTCGGGGGTGGCACCTTTGGGGCTGCTTTTGACGCCTGATAAAGGGGGCGCGCCGGGGGTGGAGACCCGGTGGTCGATGCGGCCTGCACACAGCAATACCAAGAAAGAGGCTTGGGTTTTGGACCGGGTGCGGGCGCGCACAGAACCGGAGAAGCGGTTTTATCTTAAGGGTTTAAGGACGGGATTGGCGCTTGGCGAGGCGCCTTAACGGCGCTTTGGCCAGAACAAAGCAAGCGTTGTGGTGGCGAAAAGCGCCGTGGCGATCCAGCCGAAATACCAAAGCTGACCGGCCTGCAGGTCTTCGGCGTAAGAAGCTGCGAAACGGGTTTTTCCCATGTGGGCCATGGCGAAGGCCATGCTGGTCAGGACAAGTGCCGCGAAGGCCGAGGCCCAGCGAAAGCGCGTGGCATAGCGTAGGATCAGGGCGAGAACTGCGCCTGCGGGCGCGCCGATCAAAGCGATTTTGATCGCCCAGAACGGATGCGCGCCAAGCGTCTGCGAGAGGCCTAAGGCGGCCGCAAGGACCACGGTGATCGCCGCCAGGGCGAATGGAAATAGTTTTTTAATCAATGATTTAGCCCGCAATTTTTTGCGATTTATTGGTCTGCTCACAGACACGATAGGCACGACTGCCGATTCGGTGAAAGCCTCAGATCATCGCCCAATCGTGATATGTGACATCCTTGCCGGGCGCTTGCGTTTCCTTGGGCGGTTTTGGGGCTGGTGTTTGGTCTGACATTGTAACGCTCCTTTCCTAACAGGAGATGTGGAGCGCGAACGTGTACCGGGACAGGGGCGAACATCGCAATGTGATGCGCGGTGAACGGGCGCGGGAGGGCGCGCGCCCGTCCGATTAAGGCTAGTCCGCGTTGCGGTTCTTTGCGCCAATTCCGCCATGCATTGTCTCAAGCTCGTTGGCCTGCCCGCGAGTGCCGTCTGCGTTCGGATTGTCTCCCCCTTTGCCGGGGACATTGGTGATGCCGTGGATATTGCCCCCGTTTTCGTTCGCCCCGTTCGGATTGGCATTTGTGCCATCACCGTGACCCACTTTTGAGTGAATATTCGGATGGATGGTGTCGGCCGGAGTCGCCCTATTTTGTGGGGCTGCGAGTGCCATCGAGCAGGTTGCGACGGTGGCAAGAAGCGTGCGTGTAAGTGTATTTTTCATCTTGTGTTCCCTTGGTGTGATGGGCGCGCGCTTTGTCTTTGTGCGACCCTGACGGGGAAACCACGGCAACGTGTAGGCTGGAAAGGTGACGCGCGCGCGGGGCGCAAATATGGTTGAATGTCGCCTGAATGGGGCGGTTTGATCAGCGTGGAATGGCTGTCTGGTAAGCGGCTTTTCCCTTGGGCGGCGGGGGCTTGCCGAAACGCGCGAGCGTTTGCGCCAATCTCCGAAACAAAGACATGATCGCGATGCCGATCCAGAGGACATCGATCAATACTGCGCCTGCGTTTGGGCGGTGTCAGGGCGAGATCAAGATCAGACCGGCGCCAACAAGGTTCAACGCCTGAAACGACGGTTGATCTGCGGCCAGCCTTTTTCTTGTTACTGCAAGGTAAGGCCCTGCAATAAAGAGAGAGCCGACGATCCCAATGGCGTCATATGTGGCAATGCCTTCAAGCATAGACCCGTGTCTTAAACGCGAATTTCGGCCTGCGAATGCCATGTCGGTGCAACGTCGGTGCAGGCTTTCGCCTTGTTTTCGGCCTGGTATTCCCGGCAGGAGAAGCTTGTCCGTCCCGAAATCCCGAAAATTTTTGAGTAAAGCCATGACTTTTCCTATGCCCTGGATGCCAAAAATGGCCGGACCCAGAACCCACCGCATGGCAGATGCGCGGTTTCATCAACTTCTTTATTTCATCTCGTGCGAGGGGGATGATTTTCTCGAGGAAGCCAAGCGTGCGGTGTCCGATGCCTGGCTGACGCTGGAGATGGATGTCGAGACGGACACCGCGAAGCAAAAGATATCGCTCTATCTCGATCAGTCCTTGGTCAAGATGTAACGTGCGATGGGGCGCGGCTATCAGGGCCGGATCAGTCGCATCCTTGAGACATGTATGCAGAGAAAGATCGCCGATAAAACCGAGATGTATCGGGTTCTGCTTTCGCAGCTTAAGTCGGAAGGGGAGGCGCGGTTGACGGCGGACATACCTGAAAGCGTGATCGCGGGCGGCAAGACACTCGCCGAGAACTTAGCTTACAACGAGGGGCTGCTGGATGGTTTGGCGGTTTTGAAGCGCAAGAGCGCGGACGATACCTGACCGCAAGGACGCCCGCAATTATACCTAAAGCAGTGAAGGTCGCGGTGTTTTCGCGGCTATCACGGCCTGCGGACAGCTTGTAGCTGACCGTTTGGTCATCAGTAAGACCAGAGCGTTCGACCGCGCTTAGCGAGCAAATATGTCGTTGCCACTTTCGTCGGGTGCGATGACGCCGTAGCTTTTTGTGGTGTTAACCCCTTTCACGGTGCCCGTCGCCATACGTGAGGCCTCCGTCTCCAGAGGCCGCCCGGGTGATGCGGCGGCTTTGGCTAGGGTTTTCAGGGTCGAACCTCTGGCTGGTATCGGAGACAGCGGGTTGAATTGAGAACAGCGCATTAAAGTCTCCTGATTCTGACTTTCTAATCGAGAAATTTTGGATTTAGGACCTTTGGATCCCGCCCGTATCGGCAAGCTTTTGCCTCTGCCATTGGCGGGGTACTCGCGTTTTGCACAGGCTTTTGTCAACGATTGCAGGATGACATGTGCCGTGTCAGAAAGACGCTGACAGATCAAAGGAGTGGTACATGTTGGGCATCGGCGTTTTGATGGGGGTTGCGGGCACGGTCGCGATGGATATTTGGGCGCTTGCCCTGGAGCGTTTCGCAGGTGTCGCGCGGCCGAACTGGGGAGCGGTCGGGCGCTGGGTTGTCGAGGTGTCGCGCGGGCGCATATTCCATGCATCCATCGGTGATGTGGCCGAGGTTTCAGGTGAAGCGCGGATCGGCTGGGTGTTTCACTATCTGGTGGGTGCGATTTACGGGCTGGTGTTTGTGTGGATCGCGGGGCCTGCGTGGCTGAACGCGCCGACGTTCATGGCGGTCTGGGTGTTTTCGATTTTGACGATTGGGTTTGGGTGGTTTTTGCTGCAACCGGGCCTTGGGCTTGGCTGGGCGGCGTCAAAGACAGACAATCCCTGGCGCGCACGCGGGCTTGGTCTGCTAGCGCATACGGTGTTCGGTCTGGGAATGTGGGGGATGTCTTTGGTGGTGTGAGGGACGGCTGCGAACACCCATCCCAATCTTTTAGGCGTCGCTTATGCGAGCGAGAGGTTGATCGCCGACTCGCGGCCATCACGGCCAGCTTCGATGTCGTACGTTACTTTCTGGTCGTCAGCCAGGCCGGTGAGGCCCGAACGCTCGACTGCAGAAATGTGAACGAAAACGTCCTTGCCACCTGTTTCAGGTGCGATAAAGCCGAAGCCTTTAGTAGAATTAAACCATTTCACGGTGCCATTAGCCATCGTG
>NZ_JBVCWP010000062.1:0-16293 GCF_057460485.1 Boseongicola sp. | reverse complement strand
TAGTCTCATGAGTGTCTCACTTTCTTTTCGAAGGGTAGGGATCGGCGTGTGACAGGCCAACAGCGATCGGCCGACCGGACACATGCACGACGCGTGTCACTGGCTGGCAAAGAGTCCGTCTACCATCTTCGTATAGGCCTCTAGGTCGGTGCCCGTGCCGTAGAGGACGGCCGACCAGTGACGCACGTATCCGGCGATTACTGCGGCCTCAGCAACCTCTTGCTCAGTGGCCCCGTAGGACATCGCCGCCGCGCGGTGATAGTGCGTACAGTACTGACATGGGACTTGCGCGGCGACGGCAAGCGCAATGAGCTGCATCGTTTTCATGTCGAGCGCGCCTTCGCCGTCTTCGACGTCGTTCATCCAGGCCCATGCGCCTGGAAGCATGCTATCGGGATAGTTCTCGATCTCTGGCAGCGCGGCTCCGAAAGCGTTCAAGGCCTCTGCGCGAACGCCTGCGGCAGTCTGTTCCTGCGCGGCTGCCGGTAGCGCCAGCGTAACGGCGGCAGCGAAACTGATGATGCTCTTCATGATAATCTCCCTTTGTACGGTCCGTGGTTGCTTTGAGCCGCGCTTGCATGAACGGCCCGACCGCGTGCATAATTCTGCTGCGGATGGACAAGAACTGCGCATCGTGGCCACTTCCGTCCTGAAATCGAGGTGAAATCATGCGAAATCGGCGTGAAATCCGGCTGGGAGAGGTATTATTTGACCCCGACTCTCGCGATTTGCGGGACAAGGCCGGAAACCGCGTCGAACTGCGCAACAAGTCCTCGGAAGTGCTAGACTTTCTGGCGGCAAGACCCGGCCAGATCGTTGGCAAATCCGAAATCATGGACGCCGTTTGGCCAGAAGTGACCGTATCAGAGGAAAGCCTGACCCAGTGCATTGCCGACATCCGCCGCGCGATCGGCGACAAAGACCAAAACTATCTGAAAACACACGTCGGGAAGGGCTACAGCCTCGCCGTGTCTGAAGCGCCCGTCACACAACGCAGAAGAACGGTGATCGTGGCAGCCGTGCTGGCAGTCATCGCTATTGCCGCTGGCGCCATTTGGACTCTCACTCGCCCCGTACCGACCCCGAACGCGAGCCCTAGGATCGCCGTTCTGGCGTTCGACGACTTTAGTTCGGGCGACGACCGGGGCTGGCTCGGAGACGGGATCGCAGAGGGCGTCATCACCGAACTGGCCAGTTATCGCGAGTTTCTGGTAGTAGCTCGCAACTCAAGCTTCAGCTTCCGCGACCAGTCCACGGACATCGCCGAGATCGCGTCGAAGCTGAACGCAGACTATATCGTCGAGGGCAGCAAACAGAAATCGGGTGATCGGCTCAGGGTCACGGTCCAGCTGATCAACGGCCACGACGGCACGCATATCTGGGCCGACGAATTCAACGCCGATCTTGGTGAGTTGTTCGGCGTCCAGTCCGAGATCGTGCGTAGTGTCGCAACCCAGTTGGGTCGCGAACTGGCCTGGAGCCCAGCAGAGACCGGCAATCGTCAGAAGGTCAATGCGTTGCACTATTTCTTCCTCGGCAATGAGGCTTTCGAAACGGGCACGCCGGATTCATATCGTCAGGCGATCGACTTCTACGAACAGGCCATCGCTGCCGATCCAGACGCGCCTTTCGGCTACGTTGGCATGGCGACCGTGCTTTGGTCTGATATCACTCAGGGCTGGGTATATCCGGACGTGCCCCGCGAAGAGTTGCTAAAGCGCGGTGTCGACTACGCAGAAATGGCGATCTCAATCGATCCGACCTACTATGCCGCGCATATCGCCCGGGGTGACATGCATTTCAGCGCCGGCGAACACGAACAGGCGATCGTGAGGTATTTGACAGCGGTCGAACTGAATCCCAGCAGCAGCACGGCGATGGCCGTGGCAAACGACTCCTTGATCTACACAGATCGCACCGACGAAGCGATCGCCTTGATGGAGCGCGCCATCGAGGTGAACCCGATAACTCCTGGCTGGTACTTCAACAACCTGTCCCGTGCCTACTGGTTTGCCGGGCGTTGCTCCGAAGGCGAACAAGCGATCCGAAAACGCGCAAGGCTCAGGGAATGGGACTACCGCGCCCTCATCGTCAACCTTGTCTGCCAGGATAAGCTGGAAGAGGCGCAACATGCGGCCAAACAGCTGCTTGAACTAAACCCGAACTTCACCGTCAGTGCTCACGCCGACCGAGTCCGCGGGGTTATGAACAACGAGGACTACTATCAACGATGGGTGTCCGACTTGCGCGCATCTGGTTTGCCGGAGGGCTAAGTTCTTTTGAGCGCTTCGGCTTTGTGCCGAACCCGGACATTTGGGAGCAGCTTTGCAATTGCTGCACAGTCAGCGAAAGGCAGCTTTGGCGACATCGAACCGACGCGCAGACTGCCGGCCGCATAGCAGTTGAACCAGGTTCATTCTGCACAACGAGACTATGCACTTGCAGAAAAAGGCACGGGAAGTTGTGATGGCTTCGGGCTCCTTGCTGCCGTTAGCCGCATCGCAGCGATCCTTCCAAACGATCTCGCCCCGACCAACATGAACGGCCCCAACCGGACTTTGGCCGCTCCATATAACGCTGCGGTGCAGCTTTCGCATTGCGGCCATTCGTGCATGGCGCAGCATTTTGTCGGCTAAAACGTCGGTGTGCGGGACAAAACGGACTTTTGCAGATGCGGCACGATCCGTCGCTCCGGCGAATATGCCGTTACATGCTGCGCGCCGCTTTGCAGCGCAACTTCCCGAAAGCGGACGTTCAAGCCGGGTTGAATACCATCGACCGGAACCAGTCATTCGCAGCAGGCGCACCGCAGGTCCGAGTTGCGGACTAAGCGGCTTTTTGACCACGCCGCGACTGCTCACGCAGCATAAGTACCTCCGCGATGAGGCGAATTTCCCCGAACAGGCCGTTCAATTACGTCACAACAGGTGGAATCCGAACTAACCTTTCGCTTCGGCCTGCCTCAACAATCGAGACGCGGTGTGGTTACAGCGGGCCGCTGCAACATAGGCCTCGAATTTCTCTGCTGGAGTTTCGCCCAGCTAAGACAACGCCTTTAAATCTGTCAGAATTTGGCGATCATCACCGCGTCGCATAGCGCGCCTGCATGCGCAAGCTTCAGCCTGGGCGCAATACGTCCAGCCCAACCAAGATTTCGCGGGGTGCATGCTTGCGCCACACAGACTGGTAACACTCGATGACGTTTGACCGCGTCACCGCTAGGCCCGGCAGCGCGACCCAGTCCGGACAGGGGCGGCCAAGCAAGGCGGTGATCGTCGTCTTTGCGATAGCCTCACCTTGTTGGAACGGGCGTTGACCTGCGATGCCGACAACAGCGCCGCCTTTCGCAAGATTTTCCGTCACCTCTTGTCCAAGGTCCACGGTCGTGATGGGCAAAGTCAGTTTCAGCTCCGAAACCATCCGGATGACGTCGATACAAGGGGTATCCCAGACGACGAATAGACCTGCAACGTCCGGATAATCGGCCAGCATACGCCGCGTTTGTTCACCGGCATCATCGAGGGATGAGAATCTTGCCGTTCTGACCGTAACATCCGGGCGGTTGCGCTCCATCGATTGGCTGAACGCGATTTCGCGCTCGTTGACGGCAAAGAAATCTGCATCATAGCCCAGCAACCCGGTCGATGCGTTGGCAGGCAGATGATCTGACAGCAGCTCTGCCGCGATCTTGCCCAGACCGTAATTGTCTACAGAAACAAGTGCGGCGTAGTCCTTTCCCGGCAACATGCCGGTGGGAACATTGTCGATCAGCACCAGCTTAATACCGGCATTGGACACAGCGATATGGTCTTGGGCCACTGTCGTGTTGTCGACGGGAAGGGAAACGATTGCATCTGGCTTTTCATCACAAAGCCTACGAAGAGCTGCGATTTGCGCTTCTGGCGAAAAATTGCAGTCAACGACGTCGATCACAATCGCCCCGCATTCTCCCATCATGCCGACGACGCCCTGCACAAGATGGCGCGACCAGTCACTTTCCAACGTATGCATGACGAGCGCGATGCGCAGCCCTTTTGCACGAGCGGCTGCTATATCCTGTGGCAGCAACGTGACCCGCTCAGGAGGGGAGGCGCGCTCGCCATGTGGCCCAAGACCGATGATAGTCATGTGGTTGTCCTTGATATCTTTGGCGGCGGTGGCGGCGTTTCGCCAGACTGCAGAGAGGACGATCCCAAAGCGGCCAGACTCTGCACGAAATCCGGGTTGCGGGTCGGGGTGCCAAGACCGATCCATTCTTTCAGGAAAATCGGATCGAACAGCGCCTCTGCGGCAATGCTGGCGGCGCCCAAAAGGGCCGCGGAATTGCTCATTTGAGATCTGAGGATGCGAAGATCGCGTGTGACGAGGGGGTGGGATGCGCCGTAGACCGTTTCGCGAATACTGGCCAGAAGAATATCGTTGGTTTGCGCAATGGACCCGGCCAACACAATAAGTTGGGGGTTCAGCATATTCGCCAATGTTGCAACAACCCCGCCGATCAAGCGGCCGCTTTGCATCAGGATTTCAACGCATGCACCGTCGCCCATTTGCGCCGCCTGGCATACGTCTATGGCTGTCAAATCACCACCACGCGCAAGTGTATCGTCCAGATGGGGGCTGCCCCCGCTTTTAGCTGCTTCCAGTCCGCGGGCCCTGATCATCTCTGCCCCGGCCATGGCATCCAGCGTTCCCGTGCTGTCGCGATAGGTGACAGGAAGTTGACCAATAAGGCCCACCGCACCTGCGGCGCCATGGTAGGGATGGCCATCGCTGACAAGTCCGGCGCCAATGCGTTGACCCACCTTGACGAAAAGCATGGACTGCAAGCCAATCCCGGCACCGCCATGTAGTTCCCCCATCGTCATCGTCTCAACGTTGGAATGAATCCAGACAAGCGTCTGAAATCGATCTGTCAGGGTCTCCACCAGCCCGGAACTATCCCAATTAGGCAGGAAGTCAGGGGTTTTCAGTAGGAAAGACGTGCCAGGATTGGCGAGAACCGGCCCGGGCACAGAAATGGAAATACCCCACAGATCGGGCGCGTCCAGTTGCCGTGTAAGGAGCCAGTTGATCAAGGCACAGATGCGGTCGACGGTGGCAGACTGATCAGAGATATCGATCATTTCGTGGTGCTCTGACAGCAATTTGCCGCTCAGGTCAGCCAATCCAACACCAACAGCTGATTGGTCTAGCGTGACAGAGACAAGGCGGGCGCGGTCTTTCATGAATTGGACAAGTCGCGGCGCGCGCCCCCCCGTGGCTACACCGGTCGCGTTTTCATCAACGAGGCCCAAATCTTTCAGGGTGGCTAGCCTGTCGGCGACGATTGCACGTCCGTACTCTCCGACACGCTCTAGCTCCTGACGGGTTCCCGCATGCCCTAGGCGGACAAGATTCAGCACGTCGACAAGACTTGCCGTGGCCGCCTCGCTGCTACGTGGGCGTCCATTGCCTGTTGAACGATTCGTTGCGGATTGGCCTTTTTTCACAAAAATCTTCTCTTCGTCGTGACTGGATTCAACAGTAGTTCGGCAATTTAAGCATGGCAAGCGTCTAGTTTTGCAGATTAAATGCAAAAGAATACATACTTATGCATAAAATATGTTGACCACTGCTCATTATAGCCATTACAAAATGTGTGACCGGCGCCAAATGCCGGAGGAGGAAAACCAATGAGTGACTGGAAACTGGCCTATCAGGCGAATTGCTGGGGTGAGCTTGGCGGCAATGCAGAAGGTGTGACGTCGATTACGCAACTGAGCTATCGCACCTTCGGGGACATGGACCGGGCCTGCGCCGAAATCGCGGCAGCTGGCTACACGGGGGTTGAATTGTTTGACGGCAACTTGCTGGACTATGACGCAGCAGATTTTCGGACCTTGCTGGCAAACAATGGTCTGACGCTGGTTGCGGCCTATTCCGGCGCCAACTTCATTTTTGATGAAATTCTTCCAGATGAACTGGCGCGGATTACCCGTGCGGCGGACCGCGCTGAAGAACTTGACGCCCCACATCTGGTCGTGGGGGGCGGGGCCAAACGGTTCGATGGTGTTCGGACAACCGACTATGACAAACTTGGCGCAGCGCTCGACAGGGTCAAGGAACTGGCCGAGGACCGTGGACTGAAGGCGCATTATCACCCGCATCTGTCCACGATCGTGGAGGGCCCCAAAGAGGTGCGGCGTATCTTTGACCTGACGTCGATCGATTTCTGCCCTGACACGGCCCATTTGGCTGCTGCTGGCGGGGACCCCGCGCAGATGATCCGCGAACACGCAAAGCGGATTTCATATATCCACCTCAAGGGGTTCCAAAAAGACCCCTTTGCATTCACGCCGCTTGACCGCGGCGATGTGCCGACCGACCCGATCATCGCTGCGATGCGCGATACGAATTTCGCGGGCTGGGTCTGCACTGAACTTGATGCCTGGAACGACCCCGCAGCCGGGGCACGCGCCAGCATGGACTATCTCAATCAGGCCTAATTAGGCCATTTTAACGGGGCTTACGCCCCATCTTCTGGGAGGAAGACCTATGTCTACACGTTCCATACTTATGGGGTCCATCGCCGCCGCAGTGATTGCACTTGGCGCTGTTCCGGCCATTGCCGATCCCGCCGCTGCCTTGGCCGCATTGCAGGAAAACGTCCTGTCCAAGGGCCCCAACGGCGAGGACCCAAGCCCGGCAGCAGACCTGTCGCTGACTGCGGCCGAGATCGACCAGATCAAAGCCATGAACGCCACCGCCGCGATCGTCATGCATTATGGCGGCAACGACTGGTCGCGGGCGCAGATCGAAGGATTGAGGTTCCAATTTGGTGAGTTGGGCATCGAAGTCATCGCGGTGACGGATGCAGGGTTCAAACCCGAAAAGCAGGTCGCGGATATCGAAACCGTTATGGCGCGCCAGCCCGACATCATCGTGTCCGTTCCGACCGACCCCGCCGCAACCGCCGCAGCCTATATGGCCGCTGCCAATGCGGGCGTTAAGATTGTTTTCATGGAAAATACCCCTCCGGGCATGACTGCTGGTGAGGATTATGTTTCTGTCGTTTCAGCCGATAACTATGGCAACGGCGTTGCTGCCGCACACTTGATGGCGCAGGCGCTTGGCGAGGATGGTGGCCAGATTGGGCTTGTCTATCACGCCGCTGACTTCTTTGTGACCCGCCAACGCTATGACGCCTTCAAGGCGACGACCGAGGAAAACTATCCCAATGTCGAGATCGTTGCCGAACAGGGTATCGGCGGACCGGACTTCACTGGCGACGCCGAAAAGGTCGCGTCGGCAATGCTGACGTCCAACCCTGGCCTTGATGGCATCTGGGCCGTTTGGGACGTACCGGCCGAAGGCGTGATCTCGGCGGCGCGCGTTGCGGGACGCGACGACCTGATCATCACCACGATTGACCTTGGCGAGAACGTTGCGATCAACATGGCCCAAGGCGGCTTCGTGAAAGGTCTGGGGGCGCAGCGCCCATTCGATCAGGGCGTCGCCGAAGCCACTTTGGCGGGCTATGGCCTTTTGGGCAAAGAGGCACCGGCCTTTGTGGCCCTGCCAGCCCTGCCAGTGAACAGGGAAAACCTGCTGGAGGCATGGCAGACCGTTTACCGGACCGAAGCCACGCAGAATATCCAGCGGAGCATGAACTGATCATGCGCAGGTCCCGCAGCTCCTCCCTGGTTGCGGGACCACCCATCTTTCATTTCCAGTACGGAGAGTATCGTGATGACCAAGACCCTCAATGTGGCCATGATAGGCGGCGGTTTCATGGGCAAGGCCCACGCCATGGCCTATGCTGCCATGCCGATGTTTTTCTGGCCCGCCCCCGCAATCCCTCGCCGCAAGACGGTGGTCGATCTGACGGATGCGGCCGCCGAAACCGCACGCGACCGGTTCGGCTTTGACGAAGCTTCCAGTGATTGGAAGGCGACAGTCAACCGCGCCGACATCGACATTGTCGATATCTGCACCCCCAACAACTCCCATGCCGAGATCGCGATTGAAGCGCTCAAAGCAGGCAAGCACGTGATCTGCGAAAAGCCACTTGCCCGGACGCTTGAAGAATCCGTGGCGATGGTCGAGGCCGCGCGCGCCAGCAAGTCCGTCACGATGGTTGCGTTCAACTATCGTCGGACACCTGCTGTCGCGCTGGCCAAGAAATTCATCGAAGACGGCAAGATCGGCGACGTGATCAATTTCCGGGGCACATACTTGCAGGACTGGTCGGCAGATCCGAACGGGCCGCTGTCGTGGAGGTTCCAGAAGGATATCGCGGGTTCCGGTGCAGTGGGTGACATCGGCACGCATGTCGTAGATATGGCGCATTACCTCGTCGGGCCGATTGACACGGTTCAGGCGATCACCTCGACCTACGTAAAGACGCGTCCTATTCAACAAGGGGGCGTCGACAAGCTAGGAGCGTCCGAAAAGTCTGCGGATTCAGAGCGGGCAGAGGTTGATGTAGACGACGAGGTCATGTCAATGGTCCGGTTCAAGTCCGGTGCCGTGGGCAGCATCGAAGCCACCCGAAATGCATGGGGCCGCAACAACTTCATCACGCTGGAAATCCACGGGACCAAAGGGTCGATCCTGTTCAACTATGAACGTCGCGACGAATTGCAGGTGATGTTCGCTGATGATCCCGGCGATGCGCGAGGGTTCCGCACCATCTACACCGGTCCGGCGCATCCTTATGGCGAAGGTTTATGGCCGATACCAGCCCTTGGCATTGGCTACGGTGAGACAAAGATCATCGAATGCTTCGATTTCTGCAAAGCGATCGTGGAGGGAACCCAGCCTTCACCAAACTTCGAAGAGGCGCTTTTGACCGAAAAGGTCGCGGATGCCTTGCTGCGTTCAGGCGAAACCCACGCCTGGGAGCAAGTGTAATGGCACCCGTTGCTGTCCGCATGAAGGGAATATCCAAACACTTTGGTGGGGTCAAAGCGTTGGATAACGTGGATCTTGAGGTTCTGGCCGGTGAGGTCCACGCGCTTCTGGGCGGCAACGGGGCGGGAAAATCCACAATTCTAAAGGTGTTGAACGGGGTACATGTGCCCTCTGCTGGTACCATCGAAGTCGCGGGCGTTCCGCTGACCACGCATAGTCCTGCGGCCTCCCGAGCTGCAGGCATCGCGATGAACTATCAAGAAATGAGCCTCATCCCGACGTTGACCGTGGCCCAGAATGTGTTTCTGACACGCGAGGCGAAGTCGGGCGGACTGATCGACGACACCGAGGCAGAACGCAGGGCGGCAGAGCTATTTGCGATGCTCGAGGTCGAGATTGATCCGCGCGCCATTGTGGGCGATCTGGGAGCGGGGCAAAAGCAACTGACCGAAATCGTCAAAGCAATATCGCAGGACGCGCGCGTTCTCGTGCTCGATGAGCCGTCCACGGCACTGGCCGTTTCGGATGTGGATCGTCTGTTTACCTTCCTGCGCAAACTTAAAACTCAAGGCGTCGCGATCATCTATGTGAGCCACCGGATGGATGAAATCGCCCGCATCGCCGATCGCGCTACGATCTTGCGGGATGGACAAAACGTGACCACCGCCGATATCGCAGATCTGCCAGTGGACGTGATGATCGAACATATTGTAGGAAAACGCTCGCTTGGTCTTGCGGATGTCGCACGCAACGTTGCCGTGCAGGGTGATGTCGCGCTGGAACTGCGCAATGTGTCCGGCCGCAATAAGCCAAAGGACATTTCACTGAAGGTCCACAAGGGCGAGGTCGTAGGGCTGGCCGGTCTGCTGGGGTCAGGGCGCACGTCGCTTGCTAAGCTTATCGCCGGAATTGAACCCATAACCGCGGGCGAAATCCGCATCAACGACCGCCCGGTTCACATTCGCCGCCCAAGTGATGCAATTGCAGCAGGCGTGGCATTGGTGCCCGAGGCTCGGGCCACACAGGGCATCATCCCGTCCCAGTCGGTGGCGGACAACGCGACCCTTGCCGTGCTTGATAAGCTTTCAAAATTCGGGTTCGTGGACGCGGCCAAAATTCGGGCCACCACTGATGCACAGATCGAACGGTTGTCGATCAAGACCGCGAGCCGTGATCACGCAGTCAGCACCTTATCGGGTGGCAATCAGCAAAAGGTCGTTATCGGAAAATGGCTGGCGTCTGATCCGGATGTCTTTGTTCTCGACGAACCGACTGCGGGCATCGACATCGGATCCAAATCCGAAATCATCCAGATGGTCCGCGACCTTGCTGCCAGCGGCAAAGCAATCCTGATGATATCATCTGAACTGTCTGAGCTTTTAACCGCCTGCGACCGCATCATCGTGATGGCCGAAGGACGAAGCCACGCAGATATCCCACATGCGAATCTAGAAGACCCCGCGGACGTTAATACGAATGCCGCGCACCGTGTTCAGGTCGC
This sequence comes from Boseongicola sp., assembly GCF_057460485.1. Classification (NCBI taxonomy): domain Bacteria; kingdom Pseudomonadati; phylum Pseudomonadota; class Alphaproteobacteria; order Rhodobacterales; family Paracoccaceae; genus Boseongicola; species Boseongicola sp. The sequence continues at coordinate 5,900 of NZ_JBVCWP010000062.1, read as the reverse complement.
TGAACAGCGCCTGCAAATTGCCATCCAGAACGCCCTAAAGTCAGAGCAGGAGATTTCCAATGACCTTCACTGATACGAAAGATCGCACCAGAAATGCCTTAAGCGGCTTTCTCGGCAACTGGCGCCAGAATATCATTTACATCGGGTTCGCGGCGATCTTCGTGATCTTCGCGCTGACATTGAATGACCGGGGGTTCCTGAATCCCAACAACCTTCTTAACATTGTGCGGCAGACCACAATGATTGCCGTCATGGCCGTTGCCATGACATTCGTACTGTCAGCGGGCGAGATCGACTTGTCTGTGGGCGCGGTCGCCGGACTTGCAAGTGTGACGGTGGCCATGGCAATTGCCGTAGCCGGGCCCTTTGCGGGGATCATGGCAGGGCTTGCGACTGGCGTTGCCGTGGGTGTCTTCAACGGCTGGCTGACGACAAAAATCGGTATCCCGTCTTTCCTGACCACGCTGGCGATGATGGGCATCGCCAAGGGCGTTGCCATGTGGATTTCGGGCACGTCAGCAGTGCCGATCCTGTCGCCCGGCTATTCATGGTGGTTTGGCGGCGGCTCGATCGGCCACGTTCCGGTTCTGTTGTTTTGGATGTTGATTTTCGGTGTTGTCGGGCAAGTTGTCTTGCGGCGCACCAGCTTTGGCCGCCGGGTACTGGCAACGGGTGGCGGCGAACAGGCGGCCAGTTATTCGGGGATCAATACGTCGCGGGTTAAATTCCGGGTGCTGGTGATATCCTCAACCGCGGCAGCCGTTGCTGGTATGCTCTATGCGGGTCGTCTTCAATCGGGGCGGTTTCAGCTAGGGGAAGGCGACGAACTCTCAGTGATTGCGGCGGCTGTCTTGGGCGGTACATCCCTCTTCGGAGGCAAGGGGACAGTGATCGGCACCATTGTCGGGGCGCTGATGATCGGCCTGATCAACAACGGTTTGATCCTGATGGGGCTTGAGTTCAGCCAGCAGCTGATCGCGCGCGGTGGTATAATCATCCTTGCCGTGGCCCTGAGCCAGAAAAGGGTCTGAACCATGGCCCATGTCACTATCATTGGAACGGTTACAGCCAAACCCGAAACGCGCGCTGAATTGTTTGACCTGCTTACAAGGCAGGTCGCCCCTACCCGTCAGGAGAAGGGCTGCATCAACTATGACTTTCATGTTGATGCAAGCGATCCTTGTTGCTTTGTCTTCTATGAAAACTGGCGCACGCAAGCTGATTTAGATGCTCATCTCGAGATGCCCCATCTGAAGCCATTGTTTTTACAGCTTGATCGTTTGTTGGCCTGTACGGTCGATATCCGGCACTTGACCATGCTCAGCGAGATGGCCTGATGACGGCATCACGCAAGCGGCTGCGTCTGGGGATGGTTGGAGGAGGCAAAGGTTCCTTCATCGGCGGCGTGCACCGCATTGCCAGTCGTATTGATGACCGGTTTGAACTGGTTGCGGGTGTGCTTTCCTCCGATCCAATGCGCGCGGCTGAAAGCGCGGCGGATCTGGGCATCGTGCCGGCTCGGGCCTATGCCGATTTCAAGGTCATGGCCAAGGCCGAAGCAAAACGCGCCGACGGGATCGAAGTCGTCGCGATCGTGACGCCAAACCATATGCATGCCGCGCCAATCATCGCCTTTCTTCAGGCCGGAATTCACGTGATCTGTGACAAGCCATTATGTGCCACCATGGCTGAAGCCCAAATGATTTCGGAAGCAGTGAAAGCCTCTGATGCGCATTTCGTGTTGACGCACACCTACACCGGCTACCCCTTGATCCGTCAGGCCCGCAAGATGATTGCCGATGGTGAATTGGGTCAAATGCGTGTGATTCAAGTCGAATACGCGCAAGACTGGCTGACACAAACTATCGAACAGGATGGTCAAAAACAGGCAGACTGGCGGACCGATCCGGCAAAGTCCGGTGGCGGTGGCGCAATCGGCGACATAGGAACCCATGCCGTTGACCTTTTGTGTTTTGTGACTGGGCTGAAGCCTGAGGCGCTCTTGGCCGACCTACACCGTTTCGGCGACGGGCGTCGTTTGGACGATAACGCTCATATCCTGCTGCACATGCAGGGTGGTGCGAAGGCGATGCTCTGGGCGTCACAGATTGCAGTTGGGAATGAAAACGGGCTGCGCCTGCGTGTTTATGGCGACCGAGGCGGTTTGGAATGGTCGCAGGAAAACCCAAACAAGATGTGTCTGACAATCGACAGCGAAGCAAAACGTATCCTCACACGCGGCGGGGTCGGATCAGGCGGAGCCATGACAGATTGGACGCGGATCCCTGCCGGCCACCCGGAAGGTTACCTTGAAAGCTTTGCCAACATTTATACCGACACAGCAGACCTGATCGAAAGAAAGGGCGGGGGAGCCCTTCTGGCAGGAATTCGTTCGGGCTTGGAGGGCATGCAGTTCATTGAAGCCTGCGTGAATTCAGCGGGCAGCGGCGGCACATGGGTCCCATTCCAGCAACTTGAGGGTTGAAGATATCCTGGATTCCGTCGGCACATCCTGAAACCATGTGGATTGGGTTTAAAGGACCAAAAAGGGTTTGCTCCGATCATCGCAGAACAAGGAGCGTCAGCTCACACCGTAGATCGTCAGAATCGTCAAAACGATCAAGCTGGTTGGTCAATACGATGTTGTGGCCCATCTGCTGGTAGGCGGCGCACCGCTGCATCATATCGACAATCTGGCTTGGGCTTCTTTGATCGAGGCTGCCGCTCTGGGCGACGGGGTCACGCCGCTACAACATGCCACATCACGCAACTACTCCTAATTGGTCGAAATTCGGAAATAGGCGATATGCTAATGACCCCACCAAAATGTACTATCTTGAAGGCTGTCGTGTCATCAGAGCTCGTTGCACCGTCCCAAAGCCCCAATTGGCGCAACCGCAGCAAAGGTCGGAGATGTCCGCGAGCTGTAAATTCCATGCTTGATCTTTGCTGAGGCCTTTACGAACGACCGGTTTTCTCGCTGCGCGGCTGCAGCAAATCTTTCGTACTTCCCACATTTCCCGCGCTGCGAGCGCACACAGCACGAAATACGAATTTACTGAATGGGTTCCAAGCGGTCATTTGAGCTAATCGTTCAGGCATTGAAGCTGCCTTTGCGTCAACCCAAACCCGGAACAATCACCATCTTGTCGCTAGTGCTTTCTTTAAGACGCAATGGGAGGACTTTCTGATACTCTGCTGAGTCATACCAACCTTTGGCTTTTTCCAAAGTAGGAAATTCAATAATAGCCACGCGTTCAGGTTTCCACTCGCCTTCGCATATCACTACGTCGCCGGTGGCTGCGAGAAGGTTGCCACCAAAGTGTTTCACTGAAGCATTTGCACCATCTAGGTATTTTTTCATTCGAACTGGATCAAGCGGAGCTAGGTCGAAAATAACATAGGCAGTCATTTTTTTTCCTGAATGGCTTAAGTTTGGAAGCATGTATCACATCTTGGCACGAAGGCCTATCGCCGCGGCAGCTTTGGGCTCCTTGCTGCCGTTAGCCGCATTGCGGCGATCCTGCCAAACGATCTCGCCCCGACCAACATGAACGGCCCTTAGCTGCCGCTCGTCGGTCGATCTGATGCTGCGCCGCAGCTTCGCCAGACCGGCCATTCGTGCATTTTGCAGCATTATGTCGGCTTAAACGTCGGTGTGCGGACAAAGTCGCCTGTCGCGTCTTCACTTGCGGATGGGCGCGCGGCGCTTGTCCCGGACCTCACTTTGCCTCTAAGCTAGACTTCCAGTTCGGAGGGCACAATGGACAGCATGGCGAAACCCTGCATCGGGCATACGCATCTGAAGGTCGCGGACCTTGAGCGGGCCATAACTTTCTGGCGAGACGTGATGGGTATGGATTTGGTTCAACGTTACGGTGAACAGGCAGCGTTTCTGTCGTGGGGCGGCTACCATCACCATATCGGGCTGAACACTTGGCACAGTGCGGGCGGCACTCCACCCGCCAAGCACCACACCGGGCTTTTTCACGTTGCCCTTCTATATCCCACGCGGGAGGCGTTGGTAACGGCAGCCAAACGCGTCGCCGATGCCGGGTTCGACATCTACGGCCATGCCGATCACGGCGTGTCGATCGCGCTTTATTTCGACGATCCTGACGGCAACGGCGTCGAGATATATTGGGATAAGCCGCGCGAAGAGTGGCTTTGGCACGACGATGGCAGCCTGAAGATAGTAAATGAGCGCTTCGAACTTGCGCCGTTCCTTGCCGAGGCGGGCTGAACTCGCGTTCAAACGTCTGAAAGGCGCGAATGAATGGCGAATTTGGGCTCCTTGCTGCCGTTAGCCGCATTGCAGCGATCCTGCCAAACGATCTCGCCCCGACCAACATTAACGGCCCATTGCTGCCGTTCACGTCCACCTCAGGATGCTGCGGTGCGGCCCGTCGAACCGGACTTTCGTGCACTATGCAACATTTTTGCTGGCTGAAACGTCGGTGTGCGGACAAACCGGACAGTTGAAAAGGCACCGAAGTTGAGTTGCCCGTTGACCGACTTCTCCTTCGCCGTTCTCATCGATGACGACCCGTCGATCCCGCCTGTGGAGGGTGGCGAACTTTCATAGGATGAGACGTAGCCAGCGGATGCGTCTGAACAAATCTACAATGGAAAAGGAAATTATTGAGCCAGCAACCGTGACCAGTGCAAATTTTGACAACGCCGAAATCTCGAATTCAAGTATCGCAAATTGCAACCCAATGACGACGTACATGTGCAAGAGGTAAACCCCAAAGACACCGCCAGCGAGGCGTTGAGCCCATGGCCCTGTTTTATCAAAATGCCTCTGAAAGAGTGCGAGAAGTCCGAGAATCATTCCGACACAAATAAATGAATCAACGAAGTCCCATAGATCGCGCGCTGTGTATCCGCCGGGCAGGTTGATGCCGGGTATCTCGAACATTCCATTGATGAGAAACGCCAACACACCGATCCAGAACCAAGTGTAAGCAACGTGTCGGTTTATGTTCTCAAACCATCGGCCGCGACCAGCAATCACTCCAACGACAAATAGGCTGGCATATTGTGGTAGATGGGCCATTTCTGCAGGCACAGTCCAAAATAGACGAACCCACGTATCTTGTGGGTAGACTTGTCGTACAAGAAAACTCACGCTCGCGAGCGCAACTGTGAAGATCAGTATTCTCAGATGTCTTGGTGGTTCGGGCAGGTGGTTTGGATCTGGAGCCGACGTAAACCTGCGCCACATCACAAATAGAGCTGCGTAAATCAGCAAGTGGGCAATGAACCACAAGTGCGCAAACTCAAATCGCCACCCTTTCACGTAGTCGTTGATCAGGTAGTCAAAGTATCCACGAGCACTTTCTGAGTTTGCCCACTCGGAGCTGCCATTCACCAAAATCACAAAAACCACGAGTGGAATGCCCAACCGGATTAGACGGGACCACAAAAAGGGCGCGGCTCCTCGCCGATCATAGCTGCGTTCGATGAAGTATCCGGAAAGGAGAAAGAAAAACCCCATAAAGAATGCGGCATTGATGGCAAAAAAGAACAATAGGACGTCGCTGTTCGCTGGATCATCAACCGGCCACGCTCCACCCGTGGGACCGTAGGGCTGCCCAGCGTGATGAGCCACCACCAACAAAATCAGAAAGACTCTCAGCCACTGAATGTAGTGAACCCGTTCTCCCGTCTGTTGTCGCGACATGTTGAAGCTCCCGTCTGACCCATTGGCTCGCTAAAACAATAAGTGACATACCCTCATGGGCTTTGATTCAGATCACGGTGTCGTCGAGCCGTTGAGTGCGGGGGCTCCACCTAAAGGATCAGCGCCGATGAACGGCCGCTCGGTGCTGATTGTGTTGAAAAACTCCGATTTTGGGCATGATCGTCATTTTTCTGAACGATACAGAGCAAGTGCG
>NZ_JBVCWP010000061.1:0-16296 GCF_057460485.1 Boseongicola sp. | reverse complement strand
GTAAGACGGTATAGGTCAGCGTGCCAAAGCGCACAAACCCCGTCGTCATAGGTTTGAACAAGGGTATAGGTTGGCGACGGCACATCTTCCCAAAGGCCTGAATCAGATAGTCTTTTCTGGATGATTGCGCGCGCGAAATGGGTTTTCCCGGCGCCAAGGGTTCCGGTCAAAAGAAGACAGTCACCTGCGCGCAGATGTGGCGCAAGGCGGGCGGCGACGGCGGCTGTGTCGTCTGGGCCGGGAAGCACAATATGGACGGAAGCTGGCGATAGCATAGTTCCACCTTGGCGCTGCGGGCGCGGAGCCGCAAGGCGGATTAGGCAGCTTGACACAACTGTTCGCTAGGACGCGTTTCGGCCCCGCCATTGATTTGGAAGATGATCTACGTGCCGCCGCCGGCAATAGGGAGAAGGCGGCTCTCGATGACCCGCCCGTTGGTCACGATCACAGGGGCGGTCCGTTCGGCGCGCTCGTTTGGTTGAGGGCAAACGAGCGCAAATCCCCCCGGACCGGCGTTGGCAGCGAGCGGTCGCGCCAATCACGACTGGCGTGAAAAATGGAAGTTTCTGCGATAAGCGAGTTGGGATCGACGCGCCAGAGGCGACCGTAGGCGTTTTTGGTTTGGAGAAAGACGCCTGGAAGCGAAACCAAAGCTCGATGGTGTCGAGCAGGGTTTGGCTGAGTGCGATCTCGTGGCGGAACTGCCTGGTGAGCGACATTTCGGCGGATATGTCCTCCACAAGAAAAGCGATGGCGCCGCCAGGGTGCGTGCGTCCCGTGATGCGATAGGCGAGATTTCCGGCAATTGACCAGACTTCGCAGCAGCTCCCGCCTTCGGCAGCGTTTTTTAGAATTTAGGTCGCTTCTATCGCGATATTCTCACCAAGGGCTGGGCGCTCGCTGTCAGATGTCGCCCCGATGCGGTCCAGTGGCCACCGCGCCTGAACGATGGCGCCGGATCGGATTTCGAACTGGGGTGCTGCGCTGCCGGCATCGCCACCGTTGGCGAAACTTAATTCAGCGCCGGAGCGTTCCAGAAGGGTTTTCGCAATAAAAAGCCCGAGGCCCATTCCATCGTAACCCGGCCGCTGGCTTGAGGAGCCCTTGTTGCGCTCGCTCACGAAGGGATCACCGATCCGGCCCATAACTTGCGAAGAGAACCCGGGCCCGTCGTCAGAAATCGTCAGCACAATGGTCTCGTTGTCCCAGCCCACATCGATCCAGACATTTGCAGCGGCAAAATCGACGGCATTTTGCACGAGATTGCGCAGTCCGTGGATGATCTCAGGGTGGCGGTCGATGGTGGGTTGCTTTGGACCGCCAAGGGTCAGCGCGGCAATATCGTAGTGGACGTTCTTGCCGCGATTCTCGTGCGGTTCGGCAGCTTCGCGGACGACCGCGCTTAGCGGTGCGCGGCGCATCAGCAAATCATCTTTGCCGGCATGACCCATGGAGCGTAGGATGTCGCGGCACCGGTCGGCTTGATCCCTGATCAGCATAGCGTCTTCTTTGAGCTGCGGATCATCCAGTTCGTCGATGAGTTCGGCGCTGGCGAGCTTGATCGTGGCCAGAGGTGTGCCAAGCTCGTGGGCCGCAGCCGCAACAACCCCGCCGAGATCGGTCAGCTTTTGCTCGCGCGCGAGCGCCATTTGCGTAGCGGTGAGCGCATCTGACATGGCGTGAACTTCGGCAGTAATTCGGCTTGCAAACAGGCCTAGGAACATGACGCCGATCACAAGAGCGGTCCAAAACCCGATCACGAAGTCCTGCGGCATCTGCATAATAAAGCCGTCCTCAGTGCGAAGCGGCAGATGCCACATGGCGACTATGCTGATAAAGCCGATGGTTGCCGCCCCGAGGAGCGCAGTGGTTCCGGGTTTAAGCGCTGTCGCTGAGATGGTGACAGGGGCCATGATCAGAAGCGCGAATGGGTTGTTCAAACCGCCGGTCAGCGCAAGCAGAAATGCCAGTTGGCCGATGTCAAACAATAGCATCCACGCGACCTCAAATTCGGTCAGCCGCTTGTTTTCCGGGAAAACGAAGACGGCCACCAGATTGGCGACGATCGAAGCGCTGATGGCAAGAAAGCAGAGGCCCAGATTCAGGTCGAGGTCAAAAAGCCGTTGTGCAACGGTGATTGCGGCAAGCTGTCCGCCAATGGCGACCCAGCGCAATACGATAAGTGTTCTGAGGCGAACCCAGTTCGAGCGGTTGATTTTGGAGTTGAAGCCGGGCTGATCGACCATCACTTCCTCGTGTGCGGGGCAAGCTGTCTTCTTGTAGACAGCTTTCGCATGCCGGATCAATGCGATCAAAGGTACCTGAGGAGGGAAGCGGATGAATAGGGTCTATGTTGGGGCGACTTCGGCGGTGCTTGCCGTTGCAATCGGTGGCGCGGCGGTTTGGACGGCGCTTAATCAGGAGAGCTCCTGCGGCGGAAACGCGATTGCTGGCGGGAATGTAGCAATCGGCGGTCCATTTGAGTTGATGAACGGGGACGGCATGCTTGTGACGGATGGCGATGTGATTGATGGGCCGACGCTTGTGTACTTTGGGTACACGTTCTGCCCCGATGTTTGTCCGTTCGATGTGGCGCGCAATGCGATCGCCGTTGATATCCTGGCTGAGCAGGGGCTTGATGTAACGCCGGTGTTTATCTCGATTGACCCGGAGCGCGACACGCCGGAGATTGTCGCTCAATATGCGGCCGACATGCATCCGAAGATGATCGGTTTGACCGGGAGCCCCGAGCAGGTCAAGGCGGCAAGTCAGGCCTATAAGACTTACTATGCGAGGGGCACAGGTGAGGGAGAGTTTTATCTGATGGATCACTCGACATTCACCTATCTGATGCTACCTAAAACTGGTCTTGCTTCGTACTTCGGGCGAGATGTGCAGCCCGAAGAAATGGCAGAGCAGACGGCCTGTCATATCGCAGCTAACTGACTTTGTTTGACGCATGGGGGTCGTCGCCCTAGGGTTCCGGACAATGGGGCAGGAGGAATATATGGCCGACCAACCGCTTAAAGACATTGGGGCCGACAAATCGCTTTTGATCGTTGATGACGACGAGCCATTTCTGCGGCGTCTCGCGAGGGCAATGGAAAAGCGTGGTTTTGAAGTCGAGACGGCCGAAACTGTTGCCGCAGGGACGGCGATTGCGACGGCGCGCCCTCCAGCCTACGCAGTCGTTGACTTGCGGTTGGGTGATGGGAATGGGCTTGACGTAGTCGAGCGTATTCGCGAGCGCCGAGAGGACAGCCGCGTAGTGGTGCTGACCGGATATGGCGCGATTGCTACGGCTGTTGCGGCCGTGAAGATCGGCGCGACGGATTATTTGTCGAAACCTGCTGATGCCAATGACGTGACAGCGGCATTGCTGGCGACTGATGACGAGTTGCCGCCGCCCCCGGAGAACCCAATGAGCGCGGATCGTGTGCGTTGGGAGCATATTCAGCGAGTGTATGAGTTATGTGATCGCAATGTCAGCGAAACCGCGCGTCGCCTGAGCATGCATCGACGCACCCTTCAGCGGATTTTGGCGAAGCGGTCGCCGAGGTAGGTTTAAAGCAGGGCAATGAGCGTGTTGTGACGCGCGACGTAGGCCTCGCGGACCTCAACAGGCGGACGTAGAACAATCTTGAGGCCTTGGGCGACCGCGTCGTCCGGGGCCCCGAAGAATTTGTTTGCCTCGGTGAGCGTGAACCCGGCCACCTGCACTGCTTCGAGCCAAGCAGAAATCTTGTCGGCCTTTTTAATCTTTTTCTTGATGGAAATCGGTAGTGTTGCAGGCAAGCCGAAACGAAGGTGGACGGCGGCTGCCAAACGATCATCCAGCGCTCCGTATCCTGGTCCGACAGAAGCCTTCACCGGCGAAATCATGTCGCCGATGACGTACTCTGGCGCATCGTGAAGAAGCGCCGCAAGGCACCATTTTGCGGGGGCGTCAGGATTGATGCGCGCGAAGATTTCTTCCACAAGCAGCGAGTGTTCTGCAACGGAATAGGCAAAGTCGCCTATGGTCTGACCGTTCCAGCGCGCAACAAAGGCCAAGCCATGCGCAATGTCTTCGATTTCGATGTCGACCGGTGTTGGGTCGAGCAGGTCGAGGCGTCGGCCAGATAGCATTCGCTGCCATGCGCGTGGGGGTTTTTTGAAAGCTCGCATGGTGGGGATGTGGGGCAAAGTGCATCAGGGCGTCAAGGTGCCTCGGCATGGAAATACCCAAATTCAGGCCCAGATTCTGGCACAATTCACCCCTATCGCTAAAACTTGAGAAGTTAAAATGCCCGTTAAAATGGGTAGCTTCAGTCACGATTTGGAAACAATCAACACAGTACCAGTGATCGAAAGACCGGGAGGAGACACAGGCAAAGCGGCCAGACGCCGCAGAAAGGAGACATGATGCGACGCATCCTCACAAGCCTGACCCTTTTGGCAGCTGTTCTGCCAACGACGATCCAAGCCCAGGCAGCCTGCGCAGAGCGGGATATGGTGGTGGAAAAACTGGAGGGCCGCTATGGAGAAGTTTTCGCAGGCGGCGGGCTACAGAGCTCGAGTTCTGTATTCGAGGTCTGGTTTTCGGAAGAAAAAGGCACTTGGACTATCTTGATGACGCGCCCGAATGGGCTGTCGTGTATCATGGCGTCGGGCACAAATTGGCGCGAGGCAGGGCCCAATCTTAGGACGCCGGCAGGTATCAAAAGCTGACGTTGGTTGCCGGGGACTATACCTGGTGCTATCTGACCCGTTGAACTGATTAAGGAGCGGGTCTTATGGCCAACGATTACGTAGTAAAAGACATCTCTCTGGCGGAATTTGGGCGCAAAGAGCTTGATATTGCTGAGACTGAGATGCCGGGCCTGATGGCTTTGCGCGAGGAGTTCGGCGAAAGCAAGCCGCTTAAGGGCGCGCGCATCGTTGGATCGCTTCATATGACTATCCAAACCGCAGTCTTGATTGAGACTTTGGTGGTGCTTGGTGCTGATGTGCGCTGGGCCTCGTGTAATATCTTCTCGACCCAAGACCATGCTGCAGCAGCTATTGCGGCGGGTGGTACGCCAGTCTTTGCCATTAAAGGCCAGAGCCTGGTCGAGCACTGGGATTATCTCGATCGATCCTTCATGTTTGAGGATGGCCCCAACCTTATCCTAGATGATGGCGGCGACGCGACCCTCTATATCCTTCTTGGATCCCGGGTTGAGAATGGCGAAAGCGATCTGATCTTGATCGCCAAGTCAGAAGAAGAAGAAGCGGTTTTTGCTCAGATTAAGAAACGGATGGCTGCAAGCCCCGGCTGGTTCACCAAGATGCGTGATCAGATCAAAGGCGTTTCTGAAGAAACGACGACTGGCGTGCACCGCTTGTATGAGTTGGTGAAGCAGGGCCAACTTCCGTTCCCCGCAATCAACGTCAATGACAGTGTTACAAAGTCAAAGTTCGATAACAAGTACGGTTGTAAGGAATCGCTGGTTGACGGTATTCGCCGCGCGACTGACACGATGATGGCTGGCAAAGTGGCCGTTGTCATGGGGTACGGCGACGTAGGCAAAGGATCGGCGGCGTCGCTTCGCGGTGCGGGCGCGCGGGTAAAAGTAACCGAGGTTGATCCAATTTGTGCACTTCAGGCCGCGATGGACGGCTTTGAGGTGACGCTTCTGGAAGACGAAATCCCTTCGGCGGACATCTTTATCACGACAACTGGCAACAAAGACGTCATCCGCATCGAGCATATGCGAGAGATGAAGGACATGGCCATCGTTGGAAATATCGGCCACTTCGACAACGAAATTCAGGTGGCAAGCCTGAAGAACCACAAATGGACGAACATCAAAGAGCAGGTCGACATGATCGAGATGCCTTCGGGCAACCGGATCATTCTGCTTTCTGAGGGGCGTCTTTTGAACCTTGGCAACGCAACCGGGCATCCTTCGTTCGTTATGTCTGCGAGCTTTTCAAACCAGGTTCTGGCGCAGATCGAGCTTTGGACCAAGGGTGATCACTATGACAACACGGTTCATATTCTGCCCAAGCACCTGGACGAGAAAGTCGCTCGACTGCACCTGGCGCGGGTTGGCGCGAAGCTGACCGTGCTGAAGGCCGATCAGGCAGCCTATATCGGCGTCTCTCCGGAAGGACCGTTCAAGCCTGAACACTATCGCTATTGATTAAACGGGGCGCGGGAAGCTGCGCCCCTTTGCTGCCCTGATGGATATTCGCGTCTTGTCCGGCGTTTTAAGGTGGCGATCGCAACTGTCGTCAGGTTGCGTCCAGACAGACCATTGCCCGCAGAATGGAACCCCACAGTCCCACTTAGTGTGTCGGATCCCTATTTGCCGCCAGCGCGCTGGAAGGCTGGCCTTACACTCCGGATCGTTGCAGGGCTGCATTGCGGCTGTTCACACCTCGGACGTTATGACCCTGTCGCTATTGGGGCTGTGAGTTTGTCGATGGCTACTGTTGAGATGAACTGCTCCATTTCGCTGAGGCTTGCGCTTTGGGAGCGGCACGGTCTTCAAGGCCTGGCTGTTGAAGTCCTAGGGGCAGACGTCACGCGCATCGTTCATCTCTCAAGCTAGGCCTGTCGTCGGATGCCTACGTCTTCCGGAGATGGCGCTAGGCGGTCAACACATGTCGCAGGGAGGGCGACTGATGTGTCTGGGCTTCAATTTCAAGAGTGACGTTCGTTATTGTTGAAGTGTGATTGGAACCGTGCACCAGAAGAACAGGCGTTTTTGCGGGCTGCACTGCGAACTGCACGCCATTGCCTTGGCCCTGATTTTAACGCGCTGCACGCCGACCAACTTCGCACGCAGACGACGATTGGTCGGCGAGAGATCGGCAGTAGTCTGATTTCAGCACCGCCGTGGTCATTCACACCAGAACAAGCACAACCCCCATCAACGCCATTCCGACAGTAGGGTAGACCCCATCCATCCAGATCAACGCACGATCGCGCTGGGCAAACAGCACATTGGTGACACCCCAAGGCGCGGCGATGAAAAGACCAAGGCCGAGCCCTGTCAGCAGACCCTTGCCCACAGTCTCGACGCCTGATGTTACAAGTACATGCCGCATCATACCCGCCACAAGAAGCGCGCACAGGAAGCTGACGATGTAGGGTGCTGGGTTGCTGCGGTTGACGGATTCTTCGGTCAGGCCCGACGCGGCCATCCACTGTTTACCGACAACGCCGTACCAGATCGCTCCGAATATCCACGCGGCCGTTGCGGCCGCTACTACGCTGAGAAATCCCATGTTGTTTGTCCCTCGCTGTTTTTATGGCGCGAGTATCGGACGCCTTTGCGTATCCGCCTAGCTTTGTTTGAAAGCCAGCGTTTCTAAAGCCCGCCAAGATCAGAAATAATGCGCCATTCGTCATCTGTGACGGGCTGCACGGACAGGCGGGAATTTTTTACGAGCACCATATCCGCGAGGCGCTCATCTGCCTTGATGGCATCAAGGTGTACGGGCGTGGAGAGCGCCTTGACGGCCTTGATGTCAACGCATTCCCAACGGTCATCGTCTGTTGTGCTGTCGGGGTGGGCTTTGGCGATCACTTCGATGATGCCGACGATCTCGCGATCTTTTTGCGAATGGTAAAAGAAGCCGCGGTCGCCGACTTCCATTTCGCGCATAAAGTTGCGGGCCTGATAGTTTCTCACGCCATCCCACTCTTCGCCGGCGTCGCCTTTGGCGACCTGTTGGTCCCAGCCCCAGGTCGAGGTTTCAGATTTGAAGAGCCAGTAGCGCATGGGATTACTCCTGTTTGACCGGCCGGGAAAGGAGGGCGCCGACGGCGTCTTCGACGGCCATTTTCCCCGTGGCCACGGCGTGAATTGCAATGGTTAGGGGAAGGTTAAGGTTTTGGGCACTGGCTTCGGTCGCAAGAGCTTCTGCGGTGGCGATGCCCTCGATTGTTGAGGTCATGTCAGGCTGATCGCCGCGCCCAAATGCAACGCCTGCAGAAAAGTTTCGGGATTTGTCTGAGGTGCAGGTTAAGACGAGATCACCAAGACCCGACAGGCCCTGCAGGGTCTCTGGATGTGCGCCCTTCGCCACCGCGTAGCGTGTCATTTCAGCGAAGCCACGCGCGATAACTGCGGCGCGGGCGCTGTCACCGAAGCCTGCGCCGATGGCCATGCCAGCTGCTAGCGCGATCACGTTCTTCAGGGCACCGCCAAGTTCGGCGCCGACGGTGTCTGTGGTGCGATAGAGGCGGAGAGCCGGCCGGGAGAGGGTTGCTTGAAGGCTAAGCGCCCGCGCTTCGGTTTCTGCCGCGAGCGTAAGTGCGGTGGGCAGGCCACGAGCAATGTCGGTGGCGAAGCTTGGGCCGGTTATCAGTGCGGCATTTGAGTTTTCAGCCTTTGCTTTCAAGGTTGCGACCGGGCCAAGGCCTGTCTGGCGGTCGATGCCCTTGCAACACGCAACCAGTGTGCGCCCGGACCAGTCCGGAGCGGCGGCAAGGAAGGTTGCGAGTGATTGCATCGGGACCGCGATCAGGAGGGTGTCGGCCTCGATTTCTGCGAGGTTGCCCGAAATGGCCAGGCTTTTGGGCAAATCATGTCCGGGCAGGCGGCGCGGTGACTTACGTCCCCTGCGCATGGTCTCGGCGGTCTCGTCGTCACGACACCAGAGTGTTACGGGCGCACCATTAAGTGAAAGCGCGATGGCGAGTGATGTGCCAAACGCACCTGCGCCGATAACGGCGGTGTGGCTCATGCCTTTGCCCCTTTCTTACCGGAGCCGAGCATGGCTGGGCTTGTTGCGTCAAGCGGCCATCGCGGGCGGGCAATAAGTGGAATGAGCCCGGGGTGGTTGATAGCGTCAAGTTCGAGGCCTGCCCAGGCGATCATCGCAGCATTGTCGGTGCAAAGCGCGAGCGGCGGGGCGGTAAACGCGACGCGGGCTTGCAGGGAAACCGACTGGAGAGCGTCGCGGATCTGAATATTTGCGGCGACCCCGCCCGCGACGGCGAGCGCCGGGTTCTCGGGGTTCAATTTCAGATATTCGGCAAGAGCACAGCGGGATTTTTGAGCAAGCACGTCTGATACGGCCGTTTGAAACCCCGCGCATAGGTCGGAGCGATTCTGTTGCGTGATGCCACCTTGTGCGTCGACAAGCTTGTCGCGCTCCCGAAGGACAGCGGTTTTGAGGCCTGAGAAGCTCATGTCGCAGCCCGGACGATTCAGCAGCGGGCGCGGCAGAGTAAAGTGTTTCGCGTTGCCTTTGCGCGCCTCTTGTTCGAGGGCCGGGCCGCCAGGTTGCGGCAAGCCAAGGAGGCGGGCAACCTTGTCGAAAGCTTCGCCTGGCGCGTCATCGATGGTGCCGCCCAGCCGGGTGAAGCTATCGGGGCCGTGGACTGTAAGGAATTGGCAGTGGCCACCAGAGACGAGAAGCATCAGGTATGGGAATGTCAGATCGTCGGTCAGGCGGGGTGTAAGGGCGTGACCCGCGAGGTGGTTTACACCAATCAGTGGCTTGCCGGATCCGGCAGCTAGGCCTCGGGCCATCATGACGCCAGAAATAACGCCACCAATGAGGCCAGGGCCTGCGGTCACAGCGATGGCGTCCATATCGGCTAAAGATTTGCCGGCGTCTGCGAGCGCCTTTTCGACGGCAATGTCCAGCTTTTCGGCGTGGGCGCGGGCGGCTATTTCCGGAACGACACCTCCAAACGCGGCGTGGAGATCAGCTTGGCCTGCGACAACGGATGACAGAATGGTCCTATCGTTCTGCACGACGGCTGCTGCTGTGTCGTCGCAGCTGGATTCTATTCCAAGGATGGTCCGAATGGCTGTCATGTGCGCTGTCTTGCGTGAGCAATGATTGGCAGGTAACACCGAGAGGCCTATCGCACAAGCAACGGTCCCTGAATGGACGACGCTTCGCCGACCCTTCTATTGACCCGCCCCGACGCGCAATCGCGCGCCTTTCTTGCTGAGTGCGAGGGAGTTTTGGAGCGGCGAGTGCCTGCCGTTGTGGCTCCGGTTATACGGATCGTTGAAGTCGGGAATATTCCGGATCTAGACCAGTTTGCGACAATTGCCGTGACATCTTCCCACGCGGTGCGCCGACTTGCAGACGAGGGCGCGTTGCGGGGGCGCCGCGTGGCTTGCGTTGGCGAAATGACGGCGCGTCTGGCGCGTGAGTTCGGTGCTGAAGCGGTGTCTCTGGGGGCCGACGTTTCGAGTTTTTTGGAGAGGAGCGAGGCCATTATCGGGCCGTGTCTGTATGTCAGAGGTCGGCATGTCCGCTTGGATTTGGTTGCGGCTTTAGAGGAACGGGGGGTCATGTCGGAGGATGTGATTGTCTATGATCAGATTGCGCAGCCCTTGAGTCGGGCGGGCGAGGCGTTGCTTTTCGGCGCCTCGCCCGTTGTTGCGCCGCTTTTTTCTGCGCGAACCGCCGAATTATTAGGCAAAACGCTGGGCATACGGGCGCCTTTGACTGTGATTGCGATCAGCGAGACTGTTGCGTCGGCCTGGATCGGTGGTGGAGACGTGAGGATTGTGACAGAGCCATCCTCGGCGGCGATGTGCGCGGCAGTTGTGCGGTGCTTTTAGCGTCGTTTACTTGTTGTCACCGCTGTGGCGCAATACAGTTACTGGTGTAGTTTCGGTGGGCCCACTGGGGCGCGCGACTGATGGGAGTTATTGACTTTGGTTAGCGGCAAAAATTCGTCCAAGGTGTCGAAAGACAGCACAAATTCTCCGAAAGACGGCGAAGCTTTGGAATCTGACGGCGTGGATTCAGCGAAAGTCGATGATGCCGAATCCTCTGAAACAAAAGATTCTGAGAACCCTGAGTCGGATGACGCGGAAGCGTCAGAGGGGGAGGGTCTGATCGAGGGCGCAGAGGTTATTGCTGAAGACGGCGATGCTTCAGACACTTTGAGCGATGAAACCGCTGTCGATGAAACTGCGCCAGAAGTTTTAGAAGTCGCGGAAGCTATCTCGTCGCCCGCGCCGCCGCCGGAACCGTCCGGGCCTTCGACGGTTGGTCTTATTTTTGGCGGACTAATAGCAGGCGCTATCGGATTTCTGGTTGCAACCTTCGCGGTGCCTGAAGGGTGGCCAAATCCTCCCGCGGGTCCGAACGAGGCGATGCAGGCGGAGCTTGATAGTCAGGCTGGGCAAATCGCAGCCTTAGAATCGCAGATTGCCGATATTGGCGCTGTGCCAATTTCCGTTGAGGCGGATTTGACGCCAGTGCAGGATGAGATTGCAGGCCTGTCGGAGCGGATTGATGCGCTGTCCGGGGATTTGGCTGCTGCTTCTGCTCGGATCGAGGTTTTGGAGAATTCGCCGGCCGCAGTGATTGAGGCCGCGCCTTCCGTAGACTTCGGGGCTGAGATGGAAACTTTCCGGGCAGAACTTGAGGCTGCGGCGGCGGCGGCGAGGGCCGAGGTCGAGGCGGCGCAGGCGCGCGCCGAGCAGATTGAAGCGGACGCCGCGGCCGCTGCTGAAATGGCCATGCAGCGTGCGGCGCTTGCGCAGGTTTCGGCGGCTCTGGAAAGTGGCGCGCCGTTTGCAGATGCGTTGGTCGACGTTCCGAATGTGCCCGAAGCATTGGCCGCTGTTGCGGAGCAAGGCGTTCCGACATTGGCCGGATTGCGGGCTGAGTTTCCGGATGCGGCTCGCGATGCGCTTCGGAATGCCCAAAGCATTCCAGCTGATGCAAGCGCGATCGAGCGGATAGCTGCGTTTTTGCGACAGCAGACGAACGCGCGATCCTTGTCGGCACGCGAAGGCGATGATCCTGATGCTGTTTTGTCGAGGGCCGAGGCCACTTTGAACGATGGAGATCTTGCGTCAACGTTGGAGGAGCTGTCCGTATTGCCGGAAGGCGCGATTGGCTCACTTGGCGGTTGGATAGCGCAAGCTGAAACACGTGTGGCCGCGACGACAGCGGTGCAGTCGCTTACTGATGAAATGAACTGAGGAAGGCGTTTTTAGATGATCTGGTCTTTACTGAGAATCTTCCTCTTTGTTGCGCTTGTGGGCGCGGCGGCCTGGGGCGTGGGAATGCTTCTGGAAGCCGAAGGCGGCGTCCGGGTGTCCGTGGCGGATACCGAGTTTACCTTGGGAGCGCTCGAATCCGTGATCGCGCTTGTGGGGCTCGTCATCGTTACCTGGCTGGCCTTCAAGGTCGTTGGTCTGATCGTTGCGTTTTTGCGGTTTCTTAACGGCGACGAGACCGCAATCACGCGGTATTTTGCCCGCGGCCGAGAACGCAAAGGTTACGATGCTTTGGCCGAAGGGATGATGGCGGTGGCATCCGGCGATGGGCGTTTGGCGCTGACCAAAGCATCAAAGGCTGAGCGGTATCTTAAGCGACCTGACCTGACTACGCTTCTGACGGCGCAGGCGGCCGAGATGGCCGGCGACAAGCTGAAGGCCGAGGTTGCTTATAAGAAACTTTTGCAAGACGACCGAACACGGTTTGTTGGTGTGCGCGGGATTATGCGGCAGAAACTGCTGGATGGCGACACGGACATGGCACTGAAGCTTGCTGAGCGCGCGTTTGCTTTGAAGCCAAAGCACGAGGAAACTCAAGACGTTCTTTTGAGTTTGCAGGCCGGTCAACACGATTGGTCCGGGGCGCGCAAAACGTTGAGTGCGAAGCTGAAGTACGGGTCATTACCGCGCGACGTGCATCGCCGCCGTGATGCGGTTTTGGCCTTGGGCGAAGCGCGCGATATTGTCGATGAAAGTGCTTCGATCGAGGCGCGTGAGAAGGCGATTGCGGCCAATAAGATGTCGCCGGATCTGGTCCCGGCAGCGGTTATGGCGTCAGACAGTTATGTTGCTGAAGGTAAGCCAAAGTATGCGACCCGAGTTATTCGCAAGGCTTGGGACGTTGCGCCGCATCCCGATCTTGCGGCTGCTTTTGCGCGGATTGTACCAGACGAGAGTCCGGGCAAACGCATCTTGCGCTTTGGTGTTTTGACAAACCAACACAGGGATCACGCAGAGACGCGACTTTTGCAGGCAGAGCTTCAGATCGCTGCGGAAGATTTTCCGGCGGCGCGCAAGGCGCTTGGAGATCTGGCAGAAACCGATCCGACAGGGCGGACGTTGACGATTATGGCAGCGGTCGAGCGCGGCTCGGGGGCAGATGATGCGCTTGTGCGCGGGTGGCTTGCGCGCGCACTGGCAGCGCCACGTGATCCGCAATGGGTCTGCAACAAGTGCCAGACGGTGCATGGTGTTTGGTCTCCGATTTGCGACAATTGCGATGGATTTGATACGATGGCCTGGACGCGTCCGCCGGAGGGGTCGTCTTCAATGCTGACCGGGGCCGAGATGTTGCCGTTGATCGTTGGACAGATAGAGCCGCCGGTGTCAGTCGATGATGTTGAAGACGCTGAAACGATCGATGCTGTGGCTGAGGTTGCCGAGTCCGAGCTAGCAGATGCAACGGGGGAAAAACAGACCGCGAATGCGGATGGTCCTCCTGCGGATTTTGCGTCGGAAAATGGCGAGGCAGAGCAGAAGAAAGACGCGACTTAGATCTATCCTTTGGATCGAAATCTTGCTAGGAGGCGCAGCGATACGCCGCTGTAGCTCATCAGGTAGAGCACATCATTCGTAATGATGGGGTAGTAGGTTCGAGTCCTATCAGCGGCACCACTCCTCCAATATTTATCTAGGCAAACGCGTCTATAAGGAAGGCATGTGTCCTTTGCTTTTGATCTTCTGCTTCAAGACCCTGCAACAGCACAGACGCCACCCCCTCCTTCAACAGAGCAACGCTAGGTAGAGATTCTAAACTGCAGGCGTCCTTGTATCGCGACTGTCCGGCTTTGACCTCTTCGATGATCCCCAGATTGCAAGCTAAACCGCGAAGAAATCCGCCGATCTTCACCAACCAGCCCCTGAACTCTGCCTTCAAGCTCTCTTCCAAACGTAGCTTTAACCGAAATACCCGACCCCAGTTGGCTGTCTCTGGTGTCTCAGGGGTGAGACACAATTCCCAAACCGGACCCCCTCCATGGCCGCCGAAGAGCTCACTGCCTTCGAGAGAAAAGCTGGCAGTAACATCCCCATACGGATCGTAACATGGAAGCCGATTTCCATTTGGATCGTAAAGAATATCCAAAGCAAGCTTATAAGATGAGTTACATCGATCCCCCATCGCGGTCAGGTTCTTGAGATTAGTGCCTGAGAATGGGTACCTAGAGATTGCCAAATAGTGGTCCAAGTCGTGTCGCGGAACATCTGGATGGTATGGTTCTAATCGCTCCATTCCACAGAACGGACAGCACTTCTTCTGCAGGTGACCATAGGCAATCTCATAGTGTCTATCCCGGATAGGAACATCGGAATTGGGGGACTTGATCCTCGAGAGCGCACCGAAACTAAACTCGAAAAGTTCCTTCGCCAATTTTTGGATGTCAGGCAATTCCTCGCCGCAGTCTGTGCAAGGAAACGCGGTGTCGAACACTTCCGGAATCTGGTTCTGCGATTCAATAGCGTTTCGAACTATCACTCGCTGTTCCGGGGTCAGCCCAGCAAATGCGTCCGAGAGACTTTTGAACCGCTTGGTTACACGGGGGTAGCTTTCGATTACTTCGCGAAGTTCCTCGTCAAAATCAGAGGGAAACTCTACGATCTCTCCACCAGCTTCCAACTGCTCCAAACGCGACAAAAGTCGTGATGCTAGACAGTCGCTGAGCCAGTTCTCTGCAGTTGATTCAACAGGATACGTTGCCAACATTTTGATTATTTGGCGCTCTTGGCGTTATGGCACTATCGCGAAGACGCCGCCCTCAGAGAGATTGGTCACATGAGTGACGCGATAGCCGTCCCAATGATAGCGGTAGTGACTCGCTTGCGAAGGAATGCGCGGTACGTTGGGATAGAACAGTGCCACGCATAGCCCGCCTGGGTAGCGAACGCTGGGGTAAAGGACCCCGCTCGATTCTTGTACGCGCAGCTCAGTCGCGAGGCGTTGGCTGGTTGCGTATGAGTCGGGATCTAAACAGTCAACAAAACCTGAACCTCTTAGGTCATGCAAATCAGCATCGATTTGGCCAACAAGTTCGTGGAAGGTTGCAGAGCAAGGTTGCTCGTTTGTAGCTCTGAGAAAGTTCTCGAAATGGTAGATTGTTTCGAACAGTGCTACTTCAGAACTGTCGCCTGCGTAGTACGCGCCGTCTTCGCCACTGTGAAATCTACCCGGGCGATCTGGGCTTGCGTGTACGAACGGGGCCATAACCCAACTTGCGCCTGGGCCAGCCACACGCCGCTCATTCGGCACAAGTGCCAGCTTTCCGATACCTTCGAATAACCTTGGGTTTGTTTTGCTTTCGGCCGAAGCCAGAAGTTCCCAATCAGCTGGATCGGCAATGTCCTCAAATAGGGATACTGGCGGATACTTACTGTTGATAATGCGATGCGCGTTTGGCCAGACAGTATGCACCGTCGGGGGTAATGGTTCTGTCACCATACCCCCCTTTGCGCATCAAGATATCGCCTCACCCGCATCAGGTCTGTCAGCTGTCCACCGAGCATAACTTGAAGTGCGCTTAGATCTCCAAAAGCAGTGTTTGGTCGTTTGATCCACCCATAAGCCCGTGCTGGCTCGTCGAATAGCAATCGCAGCGCCTTATGAATGCCAAGCAGGTTAGACATCCGCGCCTGAAGGTCGGTACTTGTTCTGCCGAGGTCTCCGGACTTCCATCGCGAAAAAGTTCTTAAGCCGATGCCTCCCAATAGAGTGCATGCCTCATCATCGGTCAGCCCCCACCTGGCGAAGAGATTGACGATCGCACGTTGCATAGCCTGTGCCTCTTCAAGAGAGATATCAGGTGCTTGAGGGGTTGGTGGTTGAGTAACAAGTTCCAGATGTGGCATTTTATGCTCCTGTCATTTGGCGCATTTAGAGCGTATATCACGCCAAATGGCAAGATGCACAATCAAGTGGCATGACGCGTCTATCGCTAAGGGACGGCGCGCCGCCATCCCCACCGCCGCACTCGATCCGCCCCATTGTACGGCGTCTCCTCTGGCCCCCGCGCTTCTTTGGCTCTTGGCCCCCTGTCGCGATTCGGGCGAAATCGACCGCGCCGAGGTGTCACGAGGCCAAGGCCTCCCTCTCCGCTATCTGCAAAAACTCAGGTCGTAACTTGGTATAATACAATTCGAGATACCGCGTGATGCATCTGTAGATTGATAAGATTCCAGACAACTATCCAAGCGCCAAAGCGTGATCGAGATGATCGGCCCCGCGTCATGCGGGTACGCCCAAGACATGATAGGCCTGCTTAAGTCAGTCCGCTCCGCGCATTAT